>NZ_LYRQ01000062.1:0-24975 GCF_001661605.1 Pseudoalteromonas sp. MQS005
ATTTTGGTTGATTTTAAAGCAACGCCTTTGTTTATTTAATATACAGCGTGAAACACTTAAACTCGCCCTCTATATTTTTATTCTAAAAAAGTGAATTAAAATTCATATTTTTATTTCAATCACTAAAACACCCTGATACTATTAGCGCTCATTTATAAACACATTTTATTGAACTAGGATCACTTTTTATGTTTAAACCAAGCCTGTTAACCTTGGCTGTATCAAGCGCACTGAGCGGTGTATTATTTAGCAGTAATGCAGTGGCTCAAGAGCAAGTTATTGAAAAGAACAAATCGCTTGAAGTTATTGAGGTTACAGCAACGCGCCGAAGTGGCTCAATTCAAGCTGCGCCTCTTAACATTACCGCGCTCGATGCCGATGTAATGAAAGACCAAAATATCAGCGAATTAGCCGATGTAGCGCGTTGGGTGCCAGGTTTAACAATTACTGATCAAGGTGGTCGCTCTGGCTCGCCTATTATTGTGCGTGGATTAAATACAAATTCATCAGGCCCTTCATCAGATGGCGGCACGGTAGCCACCTACATTAACGAAATTCCAGTATCGGTAGATATGCGCCTTGTTGATGTAGAACGAGTGGAAGTACTTATTGGGCCGCAAGGCACACTATACGGGGCTGGTACATTAGGTGGCGCTATTCGCTACATGCTTAAAGAGCCAGAGCTTGATTTTATATCAGGTGAAGTATTTGGTGATGTTTTTCAAACTCAAGAAAGTGATTCGGTCGGTGGCGAAACTGGTTTTATCTTCAATTTACCATTAATTGAAGACAAACTTGCTGTTCGTACCAGTTTAAATATTTATGAAGACCCAGGGTTTATTGACTACGCTTACACCGTTCGTGAACCAGGTGTGTCGATTACCGACCCTGATTGGACAAACCTTGATGCAGTCAACAGCAATCTTAAAAATGTAAAAGACGCCAACGGTGAAACAACCACAACTGGCCGTATTTCATTGCGTTACAAAGCAAACGAGTCATTCGAAGGTACATTAAACTACTTCTATCAAAAGCAAGATACTGAGGGTCGTTCTATTGTTCATCACAACAGCCTTAATGCTAACAATGGCTTAAATGATCGCATTGGCAAATACGAGTCAGCGTACCGTTATGAAGAGCCACGGATAAAAGAAGACCAATTACTAAGCCTTGAACTTAAAGCCGACTTAGGTTTTGCTGAGCTGGTCTCAGCTACCGGTATTTCTCAATTTGACGCCGATGGGCAACGCGACCAAACTGATCTTTTAATTCGCTTAGACTATGGCTACGAAGAGTTTCCTTCGTTTTCAGCGTTTACCCGTGAAATTGACGAAAAAGACACCTTTACCCAAGAACTGCGTTTAGTCTCACAAAGTGATAGCGATTTAAGTTGGATTGTTGGTGGTTTTTACAACAAAACCGACACCGATGCATCAAGCAGAGAGTACACACCAGGGTTTGATCAGTTCGCGGTTGATAATTTTGGTGGCGCACAACTTAGACCAGACTCTTTAGAATATTTAGAAATTACTGGCAGCAAAGTCACTGAATCAGCGCTTTTTGGTGAAGTGGGTTACCAAGTAACCGATAAACTCGACATTACCATTGGCGCGCGTTTTTACGAATACGATGTTGAGTCAAAAGCGGCTTTTGACTTCCCATTAGCAAATACCTTGTATGAAGGTGCTGCTCCTGATGCAATCTCAATTAATTTTGAAGAAAACAAAGCAGGCGACAACGGTAACCTATTTAAATTTAATGCTAAGTATCAGTTTACTGATACTGTAATGGGATACGCCACTGTTAGCGAAGGCTTCAGAATTGGCGGCTCAAATGGCCTAGTCCCTTGTCCTGTGCCCTTACCTGAGGATCAACAAACAGGCTGCGGTACACCTGATGAAATGCTTTATGAAGCAGATACCACAACTAACTATGAGCTAGGCTTTAAAAGTACATGGTTTAGAAGCCAACTACACTTTAACGCCGCGCTATTCAATGTTGATTGGGATAACGCACAAATTGCAGGGGCAACCACCGTTGGCCAATTACCGTACCTGTCAAATGCAGGTAGCGCTAATGCGAAAGGGATTGAGATTGCCACGCGTGCAATTTTATCAAACTCATTTACTGCCTATGCAACTTATGCCTATACAAAAGCAGAGCTAACTTCAGACGCACCGTATTTATTTAATGCTGACGGGAGTGATGGCGCGGTAGATGGCGACCGTTTACCAGGCTCGCCAGAGCATCAGTTCTCTATGGGGATTAACTACCAAACAGACGTGTTAAATGATAAAACCTTAGATATTAACTACGGTTTAACTGCACAAAGTGATGTAATTTCAAAAGTAGGCCTACGTGACAACGGTGAAGCACTCCCAGGTTATAGCTTAAGTAATATTTCAGCTAAATTAACCGCCGATGCATGGTCTACCACTTTATATGTAGACAACCTGTTTAATAAATATGCGGTTACCTCTGTTCGTCGCTCAGATGCAGATATTACAACAGCGAATGGCGCAGACATACAACGTAACTATGGTTACTATGTTAATCGCCCGCTTACTGTAGGCATTAAATTTAACTATAAGTTTGAAATATAATTAGGGCCTGCTGTTCTTTATGGATTAAATTTGTTCAAACTAGGGGCGATTTAATCGAGGCGCAAGGTTTGTAACCTAGTGGGCTAAGTAAAAACCGAGCAACAAAGAGTTAATTGCCCCTAGGCAGAACCCTTAAGGGCAGCGCCTGTTTGGCATTGATGCTGCGTTATCACCTATTTATGGGGAATAACCACACTACATAGGCTCTGCCTTGCCTTAATACCAAACAGACTGCTGCAAATTCAACCCTGAAAGGTCAACAGGCCCAACGATAAGTTTAAGTACAATAAAAAGGCTCAAATTAATTTTGAGCCTTTTTATTTGTAAGTACATTATTTATAAGAGTATTCATGCAGCCAAACTTAAAACAACTACACCAAAGCGCTATAAACAACTTAAACCAAGGCAATATTCAGCAAGCGCATAAAGCACTGGTTGAGCTGGTAACACAAAAGCCAGACTTTGCTGATGGCTACTTTTTACTCGCCATGGTTAATTTACAGGTTGGCCAAATTTATAAAGCGATAAAGCTAATTGAAAAAGCATTAAGCTTCACTAAGTCTATTGAATATACAGCGCAACTTGCCAAGTGTTACGCCCTTACCGGCGACTTACAAAAAGCAAAAAATACCGCCCTCAGCGTTAAACTTGAACTTATTAGTAAAGCACTTGATGCCGATACATTAGGCGTCGCGCTCACCCAAGCGGGTTTATATCAACATGCTGCTGATTACTTTATATGCGCATTAAGTTTAGCTGAGGCGAGTAATACTGGTCAGCCGCAGTTTTATTATAACTATGGAGTATGTGCTAAGTTTTTAGGCCAGTTTGAAAAGGCGCAGCACGCGTTTGAAAATGCCATTGCACTGAATCCGCTTCATCATCAAAGTCATTTTGCTTTAGCTGATTTAACTAAAGTCACTGAGCAAAACAACCACATAACGCGATTAAAAAACGTATTTGAACAGGTCAATCATCCTGACGCTAAACTGCATATAGGTCATGCGCTCGCAAAAGAATATCAAGACCTAGGAGAATTTTCAGCAGCCTTTGCCGCGTTACAACAAGGTAAAAAAGCAAAACACGCTAATAAGGCGTTTGATAATCAAGCGTCTGAGACACTATTCGCACACATTAAACAGCTCAGTGTTAAATATAAAAACCAACAAACAGCTGGCAACCAAAGCTGTGAGCCAATTTTTGTGTTAGGTATGCCACGTTCAGGCACCACATTAGTTGAGCGAATTTTATCAAGCCACAGCGACGTACAATCGGCGGGCGAGCTGCAAGACTTCGGCTTAAGTGTAAAAAGGCTTAGCCAAACACACACGCCTCAAGTACTCGATACAGACACCTTAAGCCAAGCTTACCAGCTTGATTTTGCAAAACTTGGTAGCACTTATCTTGAGGCGACCCGTGTAGTTACCGGTAGCCATAAACACTTTATTGATAAATTACCGTTTAACTTTTTTTATATCGATTTAATTACCAAAGCTCTGCCAAACGCCAAAATAATTTGCCTACTTCGCGACCCCATGGACACCTGCATTGGTAACTATCGTCAGCTATTTACCATTAACAACCCGTATTATGCTTACTCGTTAGACTTACTCGACACCGCTAAATTTTACAGCCGCTTTTATAAACTAATACAGTACTTTAGCGCCCTACACAGCAATATTAAACTAGTAAAATACGAAGAGCTCATCACCGCACCAGAGCAAAAAATAAAAGAGTTAGTGAGCTATTGCGACTTAGACTGGCAACCACAGTGCCTTGATTTTCATTTAAACACCGCACCGGTTTCAACCGCCAGCAAAATGCAAGTGCGCCAACCGCTTAACAACAAAGCCATAGGCCGCTGGAAAAAGTTTAAACCCCATACAGATGAAGCGCAGGCTTACTTTTTAAAGCAAAATATACCAATTGAATAAAGATTTGGGGTGCAGGGGGTAGCTCTCATTTTTTCAGCCCCTAAATACGGGGAGTTTTAAAACGTGAGATTAGTGTTTAATTTTTATGTGGGTTAGGTTGAGCGAAACTCAACGAAAAAAGGCTGTCTCAATTAACGTTAGCGTTTTGTATTTTCGATAGTCTGCAACGTGCCATAATCACTTTTTATGTTTTGATTACTACGACATACCTATTATCCAAGGCATAGTTATACCTAAACTGACCGACGATACTCCAAGGATAAACTTTAGATGATTCATAGAACTACATTTAGAATACATATATACCCCTGAAAAAAGCGCAAGTACCGACCACATGGCAGACCCTATAAAATATGCGCTAAGTGCACTTTGATTTAGTGACGTTGTATAAGCAGGGCCTGCAATAAAATTTAAAAGAAGTGCGACGAATAGCCCCATGAAAGGTAAAAAACCTATCATAAAAATTCTTTTCTTAAGCACCCATTTCTTCATATGTAAATCCATTCGATTAAAAACATAACACCCAACTTTGGGGCAAAAGTACGTAGGCTAAAATAAGGAGCGAAGCGACGGGAGCCTACGTATTTTTGTCCCAGCGAACGCAGTGAGTGGCAACAGTTGTTTGTTATACGTTGTTACACTTACTCTCTTCATGGCTACCACTTAACTTTAGCTTAATATCTGTTACTGATGGTTTGCTATTAGCAATAGCTAAATAGGCATTAGCAATAGTGAGCGGCTCTGCACAATAGTCCACATCTAGCGTTATTGCAGAAAAGTTTAACTCTCCTAGTTGATCTTCTAATTCGATATTAGTTAATACTTCCACTGAGTTTCCAACAGAGTAAGTTGACTCTTTTACATGAATTGTAATTTCCTCATTTGCAAATGTGCAAAATGAAGTAGCTGCAAGTAATAATAAGATTAAACGCACGAGCTCTCCTAAACGTATAACAATTTAATAGTGCGCTCATCGCGCATATTTCTGCCGACTTAACGCTCATTTATCTAGCTTATATAGTTTTAACAAATAACCTAAGGTATTACTATCACAAAGTTTTCTAAAACTTTTAAGTAAAATTAAATGAACCAATATGCGCGCAGCGCTCATTTTCATGAATATATGCGCAAAGAGCAGTTTAACTAATCAATTAACGACGATATTTAGCCAATCTCAATGGCTGGTTTTCGCTCTTTACCAAATTTTACTTAAGCGCAGAAGACGTTGTAATCTTGCTAGTTATTTGTGATAACAAACTCGTGGTAGCCTTCTGTTTCAGGAGGATCAACTTTATCAACATGCACAACGTTTAATTTATCAAACAAACTATTCCAAAATTTCAACGCTGAACTATCGTTTAAATGAACTGCTACATGCCACTGATTTGTTTCAACAGGCATCAAATTTTGAATAACGAATTTAGCAATGCCTTGTTTTCGATATTTGGGTAGAATAAAGATATCAGCCAACTCAGGTATTTCTTTGCCAGCGATCTCAGTTGGTTCTACGGTAGCAAAACCAGCAATTTGGTTAGAAACGAGCACAAGATAAATAATGCAGTCTTCCTCACCACGCACTACACATTCTAAATATTCTTCATCAATATCATAGCAACCATCTGAACCAACATCTTCTAAATCAAATATACTCTGATGATATTGGTAAAACTGCCACAGCATTTTTATTGCAGCGATATCGGTTGATTCAGCTTTTCGTATTGTAGTGTCCATTTTATACCTATTTCCTTATGTGTGGTCCGACATTAGCTTTCACTAAAGAGATGAAGATTAGCTAGTAGTTATCTTTAAAAAAACATCATGTTATTAAACGATAACTACTCGAAAATAACAACAAAATAAATTTTAAGAATGGATTGAAAAAACTGCCAACAAGCGGATAAAACTTCACGTCATACAGAAAAGCTCTGACTAACAGCTTCTCGCTCTTTGTCGAACTTCGCAAAAGTGTCAACTTTAGTCATTAAGGACTCTCTCGTTTATGCTTAAAAAGTTGTCGACGAAAATACGACAAGGTGGGCTTTGTACGATATCACAATAACGTGGTCAAAAAGGTTAGCAGGCAAACACAAGGGAATGGACGAAGTGCATATTTTATTCAGGCGCTTAAATGTAGAAATATCATTGTTAATTTAATAAGATTGGCTACAAATTTAGAACCTTAGTTTCTGTTTGCTTAAATTATTGAGTCGACCGTAACTCTTACCTCTGCGATCGAAGATGATATTTAAATTTACCAAAAACTGGCTCTCTCCAAATTTTGTTATGGTTGTTTTGTTCTCAATAATATCCATGATCTCTACCTATTACTTACATGACTCTGAGTCTGTAAAGATAAAGGCTGCTTTGTTTGTTTCTCCTTTTTTCTATTTAACAGGGCTCTATTACTTTTTGCATTTATTAACAACTCCCAATGAAATTACTTTAGGCAACAACAGTATCGAAATTGATGGTAAGGTTTATTCGTTAGGCTTAAATACTAAGTGTAGTGTTTTATTTAATAAAGCATCACAGGCTGAATTCGAAATAACCATAAATAATAAAAAGATTGTCACAACGTCTTTTTTTTATAAATGTGATTTTAATGAGGAAGAATTTATCAGCTATTACATTGATAATGAATATGTGTTTGCAGACTCAATGGCATTTAATTAATGGATAGTATCAAGCTGCTTTTAGTTAAATGCACACCTGTCGGTTCCCGTTGATAGTAATGACAGAACTAACTTAGATTTTGCAGTGACGAGCTAAACTCATCCCTTATGGCTCATACCTACATGCTAAGTTTTGATCTAATAGTCAAAACTCAGCACGTAAATTAAGGGTTATTGCTCATCAGCGTCGCGAATGCGTTCTTTACGTTCTTGCTCTTCATCAAAGGCGTTTTAGATTTAGATAAATAACATCTCACCGTGAACTATTAACTTAAAACTGATCATCTCGCAAAAACAGTAACCCTAGAACCCTAATGTGTTACTTTGTGCCACACGCAAACTGTGTTGGCACAAAATCGTTGTGCCGTAATAAGTAACTTAGTAAGGATCATAAGCCTGCGAATAAAAACGGAGCAGATACCTCAAATTTATTAAGAGCGTTACCCGCATATACCTCATGATTTTCAAGAAGGAGTCGCCTTACTGGCTTATTTTTATTAAAATCAACTTTTTTTAGATCCACCCAAAATGTGTTGGGAGTGAGTGCTGTTTCGAAATAATAAACAAGGTTTTTTTGGTCAGATACAGATCGCCAGCGAGTCGAAGAGATGTTTGGCTCTTTTTCAGAAGAAATCCCAAATGGCACAGAGGCATTTCGAATAACACTAAAGGTACTAGCAATAGCTACCCTTGGATCGCTTGTTCTGGGGATAGCATCCATATAAAATGATGCTCTGACAAAACGATCTACAGCACGGTTAGTACCGGGTAACATAGTTAGGCCACCGATCTGCTTCCAATATTCATTTAACGCAAGCTGTTGCTCGAAAGCTGGCGAATTAGTCATTACTGTATAAGACATACTGTGGTGGATAACGAGCTCCCCGTCAATATACTCAAAAATAGCATTATCGCCTTTAGCGTCTGAAATAGACAAATGCAAGGTTGCAAATCTACCTGTACCGGGAATATCAGATGAAACCACAACAAAAGACTCTGCGCTTAGTTCCTCAACAGCTTCTTCAACAGTGGCAAAGTTATCTAGTACGTACTGCACCCACGCAGCAACACTCAGACCCTTTTTGTCAGAACCATACTTAGGGTAAGTCGACTCAGCGAGCCAAAGTAAATTGGCAACAAGACCTTTCTCATTCATTCCGTCAGTACTCGATATATCGAATGCACTGGTGACTATGCTCCCATACTTAGAGGTCCAAGTAACGGAGTTAGGCCCTACTGCTCCGTGGCGATGCATTCCTCTGGGAAACAACCATAAGTTAGCCGGTATTTCGTCTTTCCAATCCATTGATCGAGCTGTAACGACCAAATTATCTGGACCTTGATAGACAGCTCGCGTGCAAGCAAGTGCTGATGTTGCGAACAACAATAAACTGGTGCATATGATGATAAAAAAATTGAGTTTATTTTTCATTATAGGTCCCTTTCTTAAGTTTATAGACGCAATGGCGTCCACAATTTTAACGTTTGTTTATTGTAGATTAGCTTAATTCAAAGCCAGCGCATAATGAGTTCTTTCAATAACTAAATAATGCAGACTAAATATAAGTAAACGTCGCATACATTTAATCTAACTTGATACACATACAAAATTCAATGACGTTACACTCGTTCGCTTAGAGCTTGTTTTGAAAGAGAAAATCGTGTCGATAACAAGGCAGAATAATGCCTAGAGGCATAACTTTTAACGCAAGTAACGATTTATTTAATGCTCTAAATAACCATATTTTTTAAGAATTTGTATTACTTCAGTTGATTATATTTTTCAATAATATCCATATTCTCATTACATAACTCAGAACAAACAAAGCCTTCCCCTGCTGAAATTGCACACTTTTCACACAAAAACACTCCGCAACTTTTACATAAACACATTGCAGGCTCTTTACAATGGCGAAAACACCCCATTTAAAACCTCATAAACCATAATCATTAAGCGTTTTTCAAAGCTATTTGCCAGTTCAGACATATATTCAACGGTTTTAGTCGTCGCTATCAGCATCACGCATGCGTTCTTTACGTTCTTGCTCTTCATCAAAGGCGGCTTGAATTTCGTCAAGTACTGAATCTACATCTGCCGCTTCGCTGTCGTCTTCAAATTCGCCACTGAGTTTTGAGTGCGGGGTTAAGTTAGCATCTGCAAACAATGCCCACATTTCTTTGGCGTATTGCGTGTGTAATAACGCCGGTGCAAATTGGCCATAATAGCGGCGCATGTTATTTACATCACGGGCAAACATGGCTTCTGCGCTATTATTAGCAGAGGCGTTAACCGCTTGGGGTAAATCAATAATTACTGGGCCGTTGCTATCAACAAGTACGTTAAACTCCGATAAATCACCATGAATAATCCCAGCGCACAGCATTAATTTGATGTAATGCATCATTAATGTATGTTGCTCAATGGCTTGTTGCTCGGTTAAATCAACTGCACCAAGCTGTGGTGCAACATCGCCTTCATCATCACTTACAAGTTCCATTAACAAAACACCGTCAATGCAGCCGTAAGTTTGCGGTACGCGAACACCTGCTGAAGATAAACGCGACAGCGCGTCAACCTCGGCATTTTGCCAAATTTCTTCTTCTAATTGACGGCCATAGCTTGAACGCTTACCCATAGCACGGGCTTGGCGGCCACCACGTACTTTTCGCCCTTCTTGGTACTGTGCTGCCTTTTTAAAACTGCGCTTACTGGCCTCTTTATATACTTTAGCGCAGCGAATTTCATCGCCACAGGCCACCACAAATACATCGGCCTCTTTACCGCTCATTAACCGGCTGATCACTTCATCAATAAAACCATCATCAACTAATGGCTGTAAGCGTTTAGGTATTTTCAAACGACACCTACTAAAAATACAGGGTTGGCTTTTTGTTTTGCTATGTGGTTCAAACGAGGCATACCTTTGGGGATTGAAGAAAGTTATAAATTATTAGTAAACTTTAAAGTTACATTTAATGACTAAATTACGCAGCTAGAATAAGCGACTACAGCTAAAAAGCCAACCGCCTTTTTTGCTTTTTAAACATTATTGAACAAGAGCCTAGGGTCTGTTGACTTTTCAAGGTTAAATTTGCAGCAGTCTGTTTGGTATTTAGGTAAGGCAGAACCTATGTGGTGTGGTTATTCCCCATAAATAGGCGATAACGCAGCATCAATGCCAAACAGGCACTGCCCTTTGGGTTCTGCCTAGGGGCAATTTACTCTTTGTTGCCTACATGGATGTAGGTAAGGGGCGTGAGCAGGACGCGGAAGCTTTGCTCGGTTTTTACTTAGCCCACTAGGTTACAAACCGAGCGCCGCGATTAAACCGCCCCTAGTTTGAACAAATTTTAATCCGCAAAGGTCAACAGACCCTAGATAAAACCAAAAAACGAGCACGGTTTAGCGTACTCGTTTACTTAGTATTATTAAAAAGTGTTTAGAACTGCCACACTAAAGACGCCCAATAGCGACGGCCATCTTCAACATAGCCATACTCTTGCTCTGTGATCTCTTTATCAAGCAAGTTGTAAATTCCAGCACCAAGTTTAACGCTGTCACTTAGCTGATAATTAGCGCCTAAATTGGCAATGGTATAATCAGGAGCAATTAAACTACTTTGTGAAGGCCCTGTGGTAGGCTGGCTTTCTTCTCCACGATATTGCACACGTAACCATCCGCCTAACTTATCTGTTGGACGCCAATTTAAAGACGTTTGTAAACTATGTTTTGGTAGCTGATTAAGTGGGCTCCCTTTATATTGACCGGTTTTTTGCTCTGAATCGGTGTAGGTATAACTAGCACTCAAATCAATTTCAGTTGAAATATCGTAATCTACTGATAGCTCAATACCTTGGGTTATGGCTTCATCCACATTAATGTACGTAGTTGGCATGGAGCCGAACTGATTTGGGCCATCTGTGCACTGCGTTAATGGGCAAGCTATACGGGTTATTTTGTCATCAAATTCATTATAAAAAACGGTTGTCGATATGCTTAAATCGCGTCCAGAATCATAGTAAACACCCATTTCATAGTTAACTGATTGCTCAGGCTTTAAGTCAGGGTTACCATAAATATTACCGCCACGACTCACTTGTCCCCATTGGGCGGTAGATTGGCGAATATTTGGCGCACGGAAACCGGTTGATATGCCGCCTTTAATAGTGATCGCTTTAGATGCGCTATAAACACCATACAAACGTGGGCTCCAATGACCTGCAAAATTGCCATCATGATCGTAACGTAGGCCTGCGGTGAGCTTAAAGTCATCCGTTGCTGCCCATTCGTTTTCACCAAAAACAGACCATTGCTCGTTTTCTACATGGGTTAAGTCGCTGATTTTATTACTTGTATAATCATCCAATGACTCTTTTAAATAGGTCGCACCAAACGTAGAGTTATGATTGCTATATAGCGGTAAACTCCAAGTTGTTTGAATGTCGGTATTTTCGACAAACATTTCACGTGAGTTATTATCAAACTTATCGTATTTAATGTAACTACGCGACGAGCCAAAGTCATAAAAACCATTGTGTGACATAGAGTATGTTTGTTGCTCATACTCAGTAGTTGCTGATTCGGGGCAGCCACGTCGACCACAGCTTTCTCCTGGCGCAAGCTCGGCAACTGTTTTCCCGAGGGTTTCATCTAATGTTTGTTTTGCCGAGCCAAGTTCAAACATTAATTCGTGACTATCATTAGGTGTTAATGTGAACTTAGCTTTTACATTACTTTGTTCTTTGCCTCGAAATCCTGCAGTAAAATCATCTTCATTTCGCTTTGAAAATTGACCGTATAATTGCACGCCCAATAGATCTGGAATAATGCCACCAGAAGTAAAAAAGCTGGCTTGGTTTATATCACCTGACTGACTTTGCTCTTGAATGGTGCTGTCTAAACGCAGTTCTCCGTACCACTGCTCTGGCGCTTTACGGGTAATAATATTGATCACACCACCAATTGCATCAGAGCCATACAGCGACGACATAGGGCCTCGTATTACTTCAATACGTTCAATTGCTGAAATTGGCGGCGTCCAAGCACCTTCTACGCCTGGGCCATCACTATTTGGTCGTGTTTCTCTTGAACTTTGGCGTTGTCCATCGATAAGAATGAGCGTGTATTGGCTTGCCATACCACGCAAGCTAATATCTTTTCTGTCACCTCCGCCAGTCACTATAACACCCGGAATATCAGCCATTGCGTCGGTTAAGTCACGATAAAAGCGCTTTTCTAGCTGCGCTCTGTCGATAACACTAATACTTGCAGGTGCCTCTTTGAGCATTTGTTCGTAACCAGAAGCAGTGACAACCATTACTTCCATATCTTGTTTTTTTCATCAGCAAAAGCAGGGGTAGCAATTGCAAAAGTACTTAAAATAAATGCAGTTACCAGCCTTAACTTACAACTTACCGTGTTCATGATATTTCTCCGTGACATTTAGCATGTAAATGATAATAATTAGCGTTTGCGATAATAATGAGAAGTTCCCTTTCTCACAACGCTATTTTTATTAAAGCTAATTTAAGTAAGGCTTAACGGTATGAGTGATAAGTTAACTAAAACCCTGAATATATTTGTTCGCACAGTGCAAACGGGAAGTATGAGTAAAGCTGCCGCAGACCTTTTAATGACAACCTCTGCAATTAGCCAGCAAATAAAACAAATAGAGCAAGATGTAGGTTTGAGTTTATTTAATCGCAGCCCTAGAGAATTAACGCTTACCGAGGCGGGTGAACTTTATTATCAAAGTTGTTTACAAATGCTTGCCGTTGCAACAGCTACATCAGAACAATTACAGCATTTACAAAATTGTCCAAGTGGGCAATTAAAACTAGCAGCCCCTGTTGGTTTTGGAGGTGGGTTACTAAGCGAGCCTGTAAAGCATTTAATTAGCCAATTTAGTGATATAGATGTGCACTTAACGCTTTCTGACGAGCCCATTGATATGATCAGGACAGGTATTGATTTGGTGTTGGCGATTGGCCCTCTCGAAGACTCAAACTTAATTGCACGCCAGCTCGCTAGTTGGCCATTAATACTGTGTGTTCATAAAAATCATGCACTAGCACAGCAACCAAAAATCACACTGGATGACCTAAAAGCGCATAACCGTATTGCGCATATAGCTGTTGATCCGGCGCTTACGCACCTTACTCGCGGCGTAAGTACAACACTACCAAAAGCGCGTATTACCATTAATAATATGCAAACTGTGATTCAATTTGTTCTCGACGAGTTAGGCTATGCTATTTTGCCAGAGCCTGAAGTACGCAATTTCTTAGCTACAGGAGAACTTTTAGAAATATGCACTGATTGGCAACTTCCCCATTACGATGTATTTGCTCTAACGCCTGCACGCGACACGTTAGCAGCAAAAACAAAAGCTGCAATTAAAGCACTTAACGCATCATTTTCAGCTATTTAAATAACCTAAGTTCAGGTTAAGGCTTGTTTATAGTTAACTAATTGCAAGCCAAACTCCTACTAGCACCATTAAACTCCCCGCAATTCGGTTCATCCACTTGATGTTATTGCCTTTAGTTAAAAATAACCGCAGGCTTTTACCACCTGTTGCGTAAATCATCATACAGATAAACTCTGAGAG
Organism: Pseudoalteromonas sp. MQS005; assembly: GCF_001661605.1. Lineage (NCBI taxonomy): Bacteria > Pseudomonadati > Pseudomonadota > Gammaproteobacteria > Alteromonadales > Pseudoalteromonadaceae > Pseudoalteromonas > Pseudoalteromonas sp. MQS005. The sequence continues at coordinate 13,821 of NZ_LYRQ01000062.1, forward strand.
CAAAATAATGGCCACCAGCACCGCTAATTGCGGCGCAACACTGTATTGCACGTTAATAAAAGGAGGTAATAAGGAAATCATAAACGCCCATCCCTTTGGATTGGCAATGGCGGTTACAAACCCCTGTGAAAATAATGAATATCGGCTCACGGCTGTTGTGTTATGCGTATCAACCGACATTTTTCCTTTTGCACGCCACATATTAATGCCAATGTAGATTAAATAAGCGCCACCTAGCCATTTTAAAATATCAAATGCACTGGGGTAATTAAGCATAACACTGGCTACACCAAGCACCGCGGCTACCGCAACTGTTGCTACACCGAGTAGTTCACCTATCATCATCCATAAAGTTCGTCGCACGCCAATACTCATGCCTAAGGTCATGGCCAGTGTCATACACATACCGGGTGTAATTGATACAAAAAAGAAGGTAGGAATAAATACCGCAAGTGCAGCTACATCAATCATTTAAAGCTCGCAATAGGTTAATAAATTAGTGTTAATTATGAATGAAATGGTAAAGGAAAAAAGCCAAAGGTGAAAGATAAAACAACTATCAGTAAGGTAGAAATAACGGCTTCGAGGATCGGGTTAAGAGCACCGAGCTTAGCCCGAGGTTCTAAGCCCGATACTCGAAACTCGAAGCCTATAACTCAGCGCAATGTGCCGTGAGATTAAGAGAGGATATTTTTAATCTCACGGCATTAAGCAAATTAATTTGCGTTTACGTCTACAACCGCTTCAGTTGTTTCAGTATCTGCTTCTTTATCTGTAAACAAGTACTTATCAAGCCACTGCTCTTGCTCCCACAGTACATGTAATAAGCTTTTACGGGCACGGTAGCCATGAGCTTCGTAAGGAAGCATCACTAAACGCGCTTCTTTACCCAAACCTTTAAGCGCTGCGTACATACGCTCACTTTGCATTGGAAAAGTGCCCGAATTAGGGTCCTCTTGACCGTGGATCATTAACATAGGTTCGTTAATTTTTTCAGCATGGAAAAACGGCGACATGTTTGCGTACACACTTTGAGCTTGCCAAAAATCACGTTCTTCACCCTGAAAACCAAACGGCGTCAATGTGCGGTTATACGCACCACTGCGGGCAATACCTGCCTTAAATAAATCGCTATGTGCTAATAAATTAGCCACCATAAACGCACCGTAAGAGTGCCCTGCAATAGCAATGTTATCTTTATCGGCAATGCCCTTTTCAACCAGTACATCAACCGCTGCTTTAGCGCTAGAAACCAGCTGTTTTCTAAAGTGATCATTTGGCTCACTGCCATCAACGCCTACAATCGGCATTTTAGGATCGTCAAACACCGCAATCCCTTTCGCAAGGTAAGGCATAGGGCCCCAATAACCTATGTAGGTAAATTCGTATTCAGATTCACGCACTTGTGATGCAACTGCTTTATCTTTATATTCAAGTGGATATGCCCACATCAATACCGGTAATGGCCCTTGTGTTTTGTCATATCCTGGTGGTAAATAAAGCGTACCTGAAAGCTCAACACCGTCATCGCGGGTATAACGTAACTGCTCTTTGGTTACGCCTTTAAATGCAGGGTAAGGGTGCTCAAACTGAGTAAGCTGTGTTAGCGAGCCTTTATCTAAATCGCGAATGAAAAAGTTTGGCTGCTGCGTTTTAGACTCACGAATAGTAATGAATTTTGTGCCTTCATCATCTAACAATGCACGCACACGCTCGTAATAAGGCGCTGCTGATTGCCATAAACGTTTGGTGCTATTCGTTTTAACATCGTACTGATCTAAAAAAGGAATGTTTCCTTGCTCAGACGCGCCATCGCCACGTAAGTAGATGTAACGTCCGCCAACAACTTTTATTACGCTAACACCTAAATCGTTACGCTCGTAAATTGCACTGCCTGGATCTTTATAGGCATCGTTATAACTGCGCTCTGAAAATAACACGCGGTTACTATCGGCATTACGTGGTTGAATTACATAAGTGCGCACTTGTCGATCACTAAAACGCCAATCACTTAGCATGGCAATATTATCATTACCCCATTGTATGCCAGCAAAACGACGCTCTACTTTGGCAAATAATTTAGGGTCGCGTTTAAATGGCGCTCGTAAACTGTAAAGGTAGTCATGATATTCAACCTCAGTTTTCATATCACCGCCATCTTGCGCCTCGGCCCATATGACTTCAGCACCTTGATCGGCTCGCCACTCAAAATCACGACGACCGGTGCGTACACTGTCGTAGCCTTGTGGAATGTTGTCGGCAAGGGGTTGCTTTGCCAGCTCTACTAATGCATAGCCACGCATTCCCCATATTTGCCATGTAGTTGCAAAACGACTGTAAGGGACTTGATACGAAAATGGCTCGTCGATGGTCGCGACTAAAATATTGGTTGAATCAGGCGAAATTGAAAACGATTTAAATAAACCGGCACGGCCAATCGGCTGTGCTTTACCATCAAGCGTGATATACGCTAATTGACCTTGACCATAAAATTTAAATTGTGCTTCATCAAACGGGCTGGTCAATAAGTTTTGATAAGTCCTTGCTGGGGCTTTTTCGCCAGTGCTTTGTTGAATAACCGGCACTGTACTTTGAGTATCATTGGTTAATCTTGGTTTGTCTAAGTTTACCGCTAAATTAGCCACAATCGCCGTGCTATCGGGTAACCACTGATAAGGTGTAGCAGTTAGTACAGAATTAAGTGCAAGCTCACTTAACTGCTGTGCTTGTTTGGTTTTAACGTTATAAACCCAAAGCCGTGCGTTATCCGGTTGTTCAACCACAAACGCTAAATATTCACTATTTGCTGACCAACGCGGCGAGCGAATAATCCCCTGAGGCAAATTATTAACGTTTATTACTGTTCCACTTTGAACATGCTTAAGCTCTAACGCGCTGTACTTTGCACTTACCCGTGAGCGTGAAAAGTTAGCAGGATTAAGCTTAATTCCCGCAAGCTTAAATTCTTCTTTGGCCAGCTCATCAAGCGACACAACACGCTTGCGTTCAAACAGAGCAAGCCATTGACCATCATTTGATAAAGAGCTAGTTGGTGCTAACTTAGCATCTACGAGTGCCGCAAGCGCCGGTGAAGGGGTTTGATATCCTTGCTCTGCATAACTTGCAGGCAATAAAACAATGCAGCCTACCAAGGCAATAAATAGCCTAAAAGCATTCATGTTTTCATCCTTTTTTATTGTTAAATATTACCCGCTATATAAACACGTTTTACCTTGTTCATAAAGTGTTAAGCAAGGATAAAATCAGCTAAATGATGCTTAAGTAAGGCGAATAAGTTAAACTACGCGACTATTTACTTATCGCTACTGCGTTTTCGTTATGTGCTTTGGCTTAATAAAACGCAGCGTATTTACACTGCTGAAAAAGCACGCAAATAAACTAGGGTCTATTGACCTTTGCGGATTATAATTTGTTCAAACTAGCGGCGGTTTAATCGCGGCGCGAGGTTTGTAACCTAGTGGGCTAAGTAAAAACCGAGCAACAAAGAGTAAATCGCCCCTAGGCAGAACCCTTCGGGCAGCGCCTATTTGGTATTGATGCTGCGTTATCGCCTATTTGTGGGGAACAACCACACCACATAGGCTCTGCCTTGCCTAAATACCAAACAGACTGCTGCAAATTTAACCTTGAAAGGTCAACAGACCCTAATAATAAGAGATCTAGCCAATGAAAAAAGTGCTGGTAATTGGCTATGTATGGCCAGAGCCCAATTCGTCTGCTGCGGGTACGCACATGATGTCGTTACTTAATGCGTTTAAATCGCAAAACTGGGATGTTGAATTTACTACGCCTGCACAACCAACCGAGCACATGGTAAATCTGAACGATTACGGCATCACCAGTCAAAGCATCGCACTTAACTGCGATAGTTTTGATGATTACGTTAAAGCCTACAACCCAGATATTGTTATGTTCGACCGTTTTATGATGGAAGAACAATTTGGCTGGCGCGTAGATAAGCATTGCCCAAATGCACTTAAAATTTTAGACACCGAAGATTTACAATGCCTGCGCAATGCCCGCCATGAAGCCCATAAAGGCGAGCGTGAATTCAACCATAGCGATTTACTATCAGACATAGCTAAACGTGAAATAGCCGCTATTTTACGCTGTGACTTAAGCTTAATTATCTCAAGCTATGAGATGGAACTACTCAATGAAGTGTTTAAAGTTGAGCCTATTGTGTTACATCATTTACCATTTATGGTTGATTTAAGCGCCTTACCTGAGCAAACTAAATCGTATGAGCAGCGCCAACACTTTATGACTATTGGTAATTTTAGGCATGCCCCTAACTGGGATGCAGTACTGTATTTACAAAAAATTTGGCCGCTCATCCGCAAACAACTACCGCAGGCAGAGCTGCACATTTATGGCTCATACCCACCACCTAAAGCCACCGCACTTAATAACCCTAAAACCGGTTTTTTAATTAAAGGCTGGGCAGATGATGCTTATGAAGTAATGCAAAGCGCGCGCATTTGTTTAGCCCCGCTTCGTTTTGGTGCTGGCATAAAAGGCAAACTTTTAGAGGCCATGATCATGCAAACCCCAAGCGTCACCACGCCAATAGGTAGCGAAGGTATGCATAGCCATTTACCATGGCCTGGGGCTATCACTCAAAATGCAGAAGAATTTGCAAACGCTGCTGTCTCAATTTATACCAATCAGGCTGAGTTTATAGCTGCACAAAAAGCTGGTAATGAGTTACTTCATACACTTTATGATAAAGCGCAGTTGAGCCACAATTTAATCGAAAAAATTCAATTAGTAAGCCAAAATTTATCGGCGCATAGAATGAAAAATTTCACCGGTCAAATGCTAAAACATCACACCATGCGCAGCACACAATACATGTCGCAATGGATAGCAGAAAAAAATAAAAAATAACGGTGAGAAATGACTAGACAGACGGCGATTTGTGTTTAAAATCGCCGCAAATAAACTTGGGCAATTTTAGCATTATTGCCTATATTTTTAGCTTAGTTATTTAATAGTTGGTTCAAAACAAATTTGAAAACCGCAACGTTTACAGAAAAACGCAAATTTATCGTTAAATTGGGCAAAATGCTTCATAAGTACGGTACACCGGCATATCGCTTAGAAGCCCATTTAATGGAAGTGGCGACTTACCTCGGTCTTAAATCATCGTTTGTCATGTCGCCAACATCGGTTACCTTTGTTATTTGGACTGATGGTCATGAAGATGAATACACCCATGTTGCCCGCGTAGACCCTGGCGATCATGACTTAGGCTCACTTGCAGATACCGATGATCTCGTTAATAAAATGCTTAATGATGAATTAACGTTGCAAGAAGTTGATCAGCAACTTGATATCATTTTTGATGCCCCAAACCCTTACAATAGAGTGATTACAGGTATTGCCTTTGCTACCTCTGGCGGCGCATTTGCTATGTTAATGGGCACCAGTTGGAATGACGTGCTGTGGTCTGGTTTATTAACCTTTGTTGTTTATTTATTTGTGCTGTGGTCGGCACGTTCTAAGCGCGTTGCCCACATGTTAGAGCCCTTAGTGGCCATTGTTTCAGCGGTACTGGCGTGTGCCATTAGCGTTCATTTAGATGCGCATATTAATATTCGTTTAATTGTTCTGTCGGCCATTATTGTGTTTATTCCAGGCCTAGCACTGGCACTTGGTTTAGCTGAACTCGCAGCGCGGCATTTAGTATCTGGCACAGCACGCGTTATGGACTCGTTTATGTTGCTGTTTAAACTTTATTTTGGTGCATTTATTGGTATTGCTATTGGCTTTGCTATTTTTGGCCAAGCTGATTTTGTACAGCCAGAGCCACTGCCTAAATGGACAGCTTGGTTAGCTATATTTTTACTATGTAGCAGCTTAATTGTGATATTTAGAACTAAGTTTAAACATGCTGCTTGGTCTATTGCCTCAGGATTTATAGCCTACGGCACCAGTATTGGCTCTGCCATGTATTTAGATTACACGCTGGGTACCTTTGTTGGCGCATTTTCTGTCGGTGTATTTAGTAACTTATTTAATCGGGTTGCTAATGCCCCTGCTTCCATTGTAGCTATGCAAGGCTTAATTGTGTTGGTACCGGGGAGCAAAACGTACATAGGTTTAAACTCACTCATTGAAGGTCAAGACTTTGTTTATGCTGAACATATTGGGCAGCAAACGTTTTTAATTTTTATGTCGCTCGTGGCAGGACTTATTTTTGCAAACGTGGCGCTTCCTCCTAAAAAGAGTCTATAAATGTATGCGCGGTATTGCACAAGAATCACTTCACTTAACGTCCTCTTTTGAGGATTAATCGCATTTTTTAGTATATTGGTTACACATTGTTATAATGAGGTAAATCTTATAAAGCAAAGGAAATAACAATGCTAAAAACTAGCTTAGCGCTGGCAATTGGGCTTTCAAGCTCAGTTGCATTTGCGCAATCGGCCATCACTGTTGAAGACATTCCAAAAATTAAATCTGTGATCCAAACCAGTGTTAGCCCAGATGGCGACAACGTTGCGTTTACACGATCGTTACCGCGTACATTATATGTTGATGAGAACGGCAGTAATTACAGTGAACTTTATGTTGTGGATGATAAAGGCGTTGAACGTCCTTTCATTACCGGCTCGGTTAATATTAAAAGCATAGAATGGTCAAACGACAGTAAAACAATTTATTTTTTAGCCAAGCTAAAAGACGATAAATTTACCTCGCTTTACCAAATACCTGTTGATGGCGGCCAAGCACAACCTGTTCTTGCTTTAAAAGACACATCAATTTCAAGCTACAAATTAAGCCCAGACAACAAACAGGTGGCTATTTTAGCGATGCCTGCAGCAGACAAGTCAGAAAAAGAACTTAAAAAACTTGGCTTTAAAGCTGAAGTATATGAAATGGGCTTAAAGAACAAGCAGCTTTTTATTGTTGACTTAGCTAAAGCGGATAAACCACTTACCCCCACCGCACTCAACGTTGATAATTACGTGAGTGATGTTAACTGGGCTGCTAATGGTGAAAAGCTACTGGTTAAAACTCAACCTACCGCATTGATTGATGATAAATACACAAAATCTATGTGGCATTTGTTTGATATTGCTAGCAATAAAGTAACCTTATCGTTTAAAACTGAAGGCAAGCTAGGTGATGCAGAACTGTCGCATGATGGTAAATACATTGCTATTTTAGGTGCAGAAGATAAGCACGACCCTGCAACAGGCCGCTTATTTATTGCTGACACTAAAACCGCTGAAATCACTGAATGGTTACCTGACTTTATGGGGCACGTTGTTGATTTTGAATGGTCGCATAAGCGTAATACACTTAACTTTATTGCCAATGTAGGCACGCAAAGTTTTGTAGCGAGCATTAAAACGGGCTCTAATAAATACAAAAAATTAGTCAAAGAAGGTGAATTTATTGCCTCACAATTGAGTGTTTCAGATTCAGATAAAACACTCGCACTTCGTGGTAATACCGCAAAACACCCTAACGAAGTGTTTATTGTGCGCAGCAATAAAGCAACACGTTTAACCGATTCAAATAGCTGGTTAAATGATAAACGCTTTGCCAAGCAAGAAACCATTACCCTTAAAGCACGCGACGGTGTTGAGCTTGATGGTGTGCTTGTTTACCCATTAAATTATGAAAAAGGCACGCGCTACCCACTGATTATGTCGGTACACGGTGGCCCTGAAAGCCATGATAAAGACGGCTGGGTCACTAACTACTCACGCCCAGGTCAAATGGGTGCAGCACGTGGCTATGCGGTGTTTTATCCTAACTACCGAGGCTCTACAGGTAAAGGCGTAGATTACTCAAAATTAGGCCAAAACGATTACGCAGGTAAAGAGTTTGACGATTTAGTTGACTTTAAAAATCACCTTGTTGATATGGGTTTAGTAGACGCTAAACGTGTTGGTATTACAGGGGGGTCGTACGGTGGTTATGCATCAGCGTGGGGCGCAACAAAACTAACCAAACACTTTGCTGCAAGCGTTATGTTTGTGGGTGTCACCAACCAACTGTCTAAATTTGGTACTACTGATATTTCTAACGAAATGAACCTAGTTCATGCACGTTCATACCCGTGGGATAAATGGCAGTGGTACTTAGAGCGCAGCCCTATTTACTGGGCAGGTCAATCTGAAACACCTCTGCTTATTATGCACGGTAAAGAGGACCCTCGCGTTCACCCTGCACAATCTATGGAGCTTTACCGCTACATGAAAGTGCAAGGTAAAGATGTACGTCTTGTTTATTACCCAGGTGAAGGTCATGGTAACCGTAAAGTGGCAGCGCAATACGACTACAGCTTGCGTTTAATGCGCTGGATGGACAACTATTTAATGGAAGGAAAAAAAGAGATGCCTGCATTTGAAATTGACCATGCTGCTAAGTTAAAAGAAGTCAAAGACGCAAATAAATAAGCACTTATAAACGCGTTTAATTTTAAAAGGCCAACATAAAAATGTTGGCCTTTTTTATAGGTCTAAATTGGCGAGCACGCATCCTTAGTGACATAGCACAGCTTATGTTAAACTCTTGGCAATTATTTTGTTAACTGCTAATTTTACTGCCATGTCAAACCCTGCTAGCTGCTTTACCGTTTTTGATGAAAACGTCGATTCCCTTGCTCTGCCTGAGCAGTTTACATTTCCATTTTATTATAAACCGCACCCTTTGGCCGTTGCCGCTGCACAGCAATTACAACAGCAATTAAAAAAGCTCGATAAGGCTATTTTAGATACGGATGATATTGATGCGGGTAAAATGTTTGGTGTGCTAGTCGTTCAAAATCAGGCGCAACAACTGGGGTTTATTAGCGCCTATTCGGGGCAAATAGCGGGCATAGATGAGCAACTGAATTTTGCACCTAATGTGGCACTTAAACACATAGACGATGCTGTATTTAGTCAGCAAAGCCAAATCATTAACGCCATTAATGCGCAAATTACGGCATTAGAAAACAGTGAAGATTATCAAGCCATTGAGCAGCAATTAGCTACAGCACGTAAAAATTATGAACAGCAACTTGTAGCCAAACAACAAGCCATGCAAGTGACCCGCAAACAGCGAAAAGAGCAACGCCAAACTGGCCAAGAGCAACTCATTGCCGATGACTTTGAACAACTTAAAACAACCTTAGCTGGGCAGAGTATTGTTGAGAAAAAACAACTGCAGGCATTAAAGCAAGACTGGCAAACGCAAATTACAGCGCTTGAGCAAACCCAAGCAGCTATGCTGGGTGAAATTAACGGATTAAAAAAGCGCCGCAAAACACTCTCAAAAAACCTACAAAAGAAATTATTTGCTCAATACCAATTTTTAAATGCACACGGTGAAGTGACCGATCTGAATGCTATTTTTGCCAAACTTCCTGAGCACACTCCACCTTCGGGAGCGGGGGATTGCGCCGCCCCTAAATTATTACAATATGCATACAAGCACCATTTAAAACCAGTGGCTATGGCCGAATTTTGGTGGGGTGCACCGCCTAAATCAGCAATTAGGCATCACTTACATTATTACCCATCATGTTATAGCAAATGCCAACCGATTTTAGGTCATATGCTAAAAGGCTTAAATGTTGAAGAAAACCCATTACTAACAAATCCAGCAAAAGGGAAAGACTTAACTATTGTTTATCAAGACGATGATTTACTGGTAATAAACAAACCCGCTGAATTTTTATCGGTGCCAGGGATTAATATTGATGACTCAGTGTACATGCGTATTAAAACTCAGTTCCCCGCGGCTTCTGGCCCACTTATTGTGCATCGGTTAGATATGTCGACCTCAGGGCTGTTAATTATTGCGCTTAATAAGCGCGCACATAAAGCGCTGCAAAAACAGTTTATTGAACGCACAATTGAAAAGCGTTACGTTGCTTTAGTGGCGGGCAATATCACTGAGAATAGCGGAGTGATTAATTTACCTCTTGTGCTCGACTTTGATGATAAACCACGCCAAATGGTGTGTTATAAAACCGGTAAACCGTCGTTAACCACATGGTATGTACTGGAGCGCAAAAACAACACCACCCGACTGCAGTTATACCCTAAAACAGGGCGCACACATCAGTTACGGGTGCATTGCGCTCATCAATTAGGTTTAAATACCCCGATAGTTGGCGATACTCATTATGGTGAGGAGGCAGAGCGCTTACATTTACATGCCGAGTATTTAGCCTTCACCCACCCTATTTCTCATCAACGTTTAGAATTTGAAGTAGCCGCTGACTTTTAAATCAGCGATACTAAAACTCCTCTCTGTTTTAAAAAGCCTTGCCATTTTTTTATATTGCAACGGTAACCTTTACCGTTGCAATATAGAAAAATTTACCTGCATTATGCAAAGCTTCTACTTATAAACAATAAATAGCTATATATTTCAATGCATTAAAAGTTGGCATTAGCTTTGCTTTTATGAAAACAAGTATTTATTACAGTCCACTTTATTTGATTAAAAGCGCCAATAAGCGCTTTTGATGACACACAGTAAATGAGTAACTAACCGTTTACTGTGTACAACAGAACTTCCTACACTCCCTGTGTACTTTATTGGTTATAGGCTAACGCTTATAACCATTTTTTTTGCCTTTATTATTTAATCGTAAATTTTACGTCTTGATCGCGTAATAAATAAAGCGCAAAACACGCAGCCCACATCGGCCACGCCGCAAAAAACAGTAAATTATTAAAGCCATCAATGTATTGATTATATGAAGAAAGCGTAGATAAACCATGCATTATAAAAATAGCACCGTAAGTAATACGTTTTTTAATACCGACCAAAAATGCTATTACTAGCAATAATTGCAGTGCACCTAAAATATAAGCAATAGTATCGGTAGAACCACTGATCCCATAAAAGTGTTCAAAAATTCGGGCGCTATGCCCCGGATTTACAAATTTATCTAGCGTCCACATTACCATCACTATAAACACCCCACACCGAAGCGATAATAAAGACCACTGCAAACGATTTTGTACATCAGTATTCATTGAACCTGTCATAAAATTTCCTTAAAAAAGATATAAATAAACTAATAAGCAATAAAGACCGTACAAACTCCCTTTTATTTCATAATAATTGTAAATAGCTGTTAAGCTTGTTTAATAAATCGATTAACAAAGCAGCTATT
>NZ_LYRQ01000063.1:0-24078 GCF_001661605.1 Pseudoalteromonas sp. MQS005
ATTATTCATCAAATATTATGAAAGTGGCGTTAATTTCTAATTTACCGCTTGAAGAAATGCAGAAAAAAGCAGAAAAATACTTCGCTGATATTAAAAATAAAAATATTGAAAAGCCAAAAGTATCAGCCAAGCTAGATTTTGATAATGCCGGTGGTAAACGTGTTTTTTACTCGCCAAACGAAGACGTTAAACAATTACAGCTCGACTTTACAATCACTAATAATCAAACTGAATTTGCAGTAAAACCTAATCGTTTTGTTGCCTATTTACTTAGCAATGAAATGCCAGGTAGCCCAGCACAAATATTACGTGATAAAGGCTGGGTATCGCAGTTATCAGCGTCTGCTTCACCAAATCAATATGGTAACTATGGCTCTTTAAATGTGAACATAGAGCTGACTGATGAGGGCATGAAAAACCGCGAAGCCATTGTTGCGACTATTATGCAATATATTGATTTAATTAAACGTGAAGGTGTTAATAGTAAGTACTTTAATGAAATTCGCACCTCTTTAAATAATCAGTTTAAATTTTTAGAAAAAGGTGATGAGTTTAACTACGTCAGTGCGCTGACTCAAAGCATGCAAGATTACCCGTTAAATCACGCGATAAACGCACCATACTACTACGCTAAGTTTGATGCTGATGCGGTTAATAATGTACTAAAACAACTTAACGCAGATACCTTACGTGTTTGGTATATTTCTCAACAAGAAGATACTGATTCACAATTACATTTTTATGATGGTAAATACCGAATTAGTGATATTAGCGACGCAGAAATTGCCAGCTGGGAAAAACCAAGTGAATTTAATTTAGCCTTACCAAGTGTTAACAACTTACTGCCAGAGAGTTTTGCAATTAAAACGCAGGCCTTTAAAGAGCAAAAACACCCAGAACTTAGTTATGATAAAAACGGTGTAAAAATTTGGCGCCAAGCAAGCCAGCAGTTTGCAGAGCAACCCAAAGGTTTAGTTGAGGTGTATATCAACACACAAACAGGGTTGCGTGATATTAATTCAACCGTCCTTTATTCTGTGTGGGCAGATTTATATAACACTCAATTAAGTCAGCTACGAACCGAAGCGGCTATTGCCGGTATGAATGTTAATTTAAGCTCAAGCAATGGCTTAGTTTTATCATTAAGTGGTTTTACCGATAAACAAGATACCTTACTTAAACAAGCGTTAGCTGGATTTGACGATAAAATTTCAGCGCAAGCATTTAATCAAGCGATTGACCGTTATCAACGTGATTTACTCAATCAGCAAAAACAGTTCCCGTATGCACAAGCGTTTAGTGAATATTCAAAACTGACTCGAACCGGTAGTTTTGATACTGACGCGCTTATTAAGGCAGCTCAATCACTGACACTCGCTGATTTACAAGCATTAAAGCAAAGCACATTAGCGAATAATAACTTACGCGTATTTAGCTATGGCAACTATAACCAAAAAGATATTGATGCCATTGCTGCTGAATTAACGGCTATTTTACCAAATAATCATACAAAATCTGAGTTTGCTCGCAGTAAAGCCTGGTTACCACAACAAGGTGAAGCGCGCGTATTACACAAAGATATTGATGTAGCCGATGTAGCCGTTGTCGATATGACCATTCACCCAACGCCAGGTTATAAACAAAAAGCGCAGGCGGCGGTTTTACAAGGGCACTTTAGAACAATCGCGTTTGACAAAATGCGTACCGAAGAGCAACTAGCTTATGCGGTAGGGGCATTAGCGCGTCCTATTGAGGATTACTCTGGTATTGGTTTGTTTATTCAAACACCGGTTAAAGGACCAAAAGAAATTCAAGTACGCTTTGATAAGTTCAAAAAAGAGTACGCTTTAGAGCTTAATGCCATGAGTGAAGAGACATTTGCACAGCTTAAAAATGCAACGTTGGTCTCGTTAAAAGAACAGCCAAAGAATTTAAGCGACGAAATGAGTCCATTGATTAACGATTGGTACCGTGAAAACTTTGATTTTGATTCAAAACAAAAGCTAATTGCCGAAGTAGAAAAGGTCACCCTTGCTGATATTAAAGACTACTACCAGCAAACCATGTTAAATCCACAAGCAGCACGCTTAAATGTGCAATTACGTGGCAGTAAGTTTAGTGATAGCGAGTTTGCTGATTTGCCAAACCAAACTAAAGTGACGAGTTTAGATGCTTACTACAGCGATATAAAATTGCAAAAGTAAGTTGAAATTACTCAAAAACCAAACAAAACCCAGCCATTGTTGACTGGGTTTTGTTTTAACGGCGTTAATTATGGTTTTAGTAAAATGGCTACCATTGCCATGTTAGGCCATAAGTAAAAAGCCAATGATGGCAAAGCCTGCAGCAATTAAGGTATAAGGTAATTGCGTTACAGCATGACTGATCAAATTACAGCCAGAGCCTTGTGCTGCTAGTACGGTTGAATCAGAGTAAAAACAGGCTTGGCTACCAAATGAAGACGCTGAAAGCAATGCGCCAATCACCAATGGAATATTTGCATCAACCGCCGTCGCAAGGGGCATGACAATAGGAATTGAAACCGCAAAAATCCCCCAACTTGAACCCGTCGCAAACGCTAATATCGACATCGCAATAAATACCACCGCAGGTAAATAGCCAGCGGTCATATACGGGCTTAAGCTGCCAATCACAAATTGTGGCAAGCCAATTAAGTCGCATACATCTTTAAAAATAAAGGCGGCAATCACGGTTCCAATTGCGGGGATCATACTTTTAAAACCATCCAGCATACGCTCAATCATTTCGCTAAAGCTCATTAATTTTTGTAACGCATAAAATGGCAAAGTGACAGCCATTGTCGCTAATAGACCTTTGTACACATCTATTTCAAAATATACGGTAAATGCGACTAATAAAATAATCGGCAACAAAAAGTTATATAACTTACCTTTAGGATCCGCATCTTCAAAGTGTTCTTCCGCTGCTTTTACTGCATATTCATCGGCGGTTTGTACTTGAGTATAAATCGCAGGCTCTAAAGTAGGAGCGTGAGTTAGCGCCTGTTGCTCGGCTTTTTTCATGGGGCCAAAAGTAGGGATCACGCCGGCAATAACCAGCACCACAGTCAACACCGCAAACCAGGCATAAAACATGTACGGAATGGCTTGAATATAAACGGCAATGCCTTTGCCTTCTTCTGCAATGCCGTTATCGACTAACAGGCCACCAAAAAATACAGCCCACGTTGACAAAGGGACGAGTACACAAATAGGCGCTGCCGTTGAATCAACAACGTAAGCGAGCATTTCACGACTCACTTTAAATTTGTCGGTGATCCGCTTCATGGTTTCACCCACGGTAAGCGCGTTTAAATAATCGTCAATAAATATCACGACACCCAAACAAAAGGTCATAAATAAGGAGGATCGTTTACCTCGGGTGTACTTTAAAGCCAAACTACCAAACGCAGAAGCCCCTCCAGTGCGCACTAATAAGGCAATAAGCGCACCAAAGCCGCCACACACAAGTATTAACCAACCAATGGTTTCATCTGTCATTACTTTGAGTGATGTGCTGGCAAAATTTGAGAGAACTTTGCTAGGGTCAGCTAAAACAAGGCCAACTAATGCACCAATCAGTAACGATAAAATAGGGCGGCGTAAAACAACAGCCAATACAACCACTACCACAGGCGGCAGTAGAGTTAACGCAGAAGGTTCAAGCATTTATAAGATCACAAAATTAAAAGCAGATTTAAAAAGTAAACTGCTTATACAAAAACAAAGAAGATGATAAGTTTGTTGTTAAATCATTTTCCAAGTCACTGCTTTTGCACGCGTGGAGGGCACTTAAAAAATTATGTTGAATTAATAGTTTTAGTGAAACGCGTTGGCTTTGGCGCCAGACGGCGCAAGGAATGCATGCCGCTATTGTTGTGCCTTTAAAAACATCGGCGCAAAAATAATCTTCTTTTTTATTTCAGTCAATAAAAAAATATCGGGTCGTGAAAAATATTATCAGGAGTTATTTTGAATATTGCTTTTACAACAGAGCGCTTACACATTCGCTTCGCACAAATAGCAGATGCGGCGGAGTTACTTAAGTTGGTTAATCAGGCTAATTTCACTAAATACATTGGTGATAAAGGTATTTATACCTTAGACGACGCTAAAAAATACATCAAAGACAGTTTTATATCTGCCCATAAGCAGCATGGCTTTGGGCCTTATATAATCGCATTACATGATGAAACACTAGTTGGTATTGTTGGGTTTTATCAGCGAGCTGTTCTGCAATATCCCGACTTAGGGTTTGCGCTAAAAGACGGTTTTGAAAAAAAGGGCTATATTTTTGAAGCGGCAAATACCTTGATAAGCCATAGAAAAAACTTGGGGATTAACCAGGTTACGGCGATCACCCGCAATGATAACCGCGCCTCAAAAAATGTATTACAAAAGCTCGGTTTTAAAACCCAAGGTCAAGTGATCATAGAAAGCACTAACATTGCGGTAGATGTATATTTACTTAGGGTCTGTTGATCTTTGCGGATTACAACTTGTTCAAATTAGGAGCGGTTTAATCGCGGCGCGAGGTTTGTAACCTAGTGGGCTAAGTCAAAACCGAGCAAAGCTTCCGCGTCCTGCTCACGCCCCTTACCTACATCCATTTAGGCAACAAAGAGTAAATCGCTCCTAGGTAGAACCCGAAGGGCAGCGCCTGTTTGGCATTGATGCTGCGTTATCGCCTATTTATGGGGAATAACCACACCGCATAGGCTCTGCCTTGCCTAAATACCAAACAGTCTGCTGCAAATTCAACCTTTAAAGGTCAACAGACCCTAATACAGAGCGAAATTAAATTCGCGCTTTTTCAATTTCTTTTGCCGCAAGGATGTTGATTTGTTGCCACATTTTTTCAAGAGTAGCCACCAATGAATCATAGCCATCATCATCGATTGGCATAACAGATGAAAAATTATGGATGCTTAGTAAACGCCTACCCGATTCTGGGTGAGTGTAGTATAAACGCCATAGCCCTGAAATATCTGCATTACCTTGCAGATCACCGTTAAAGTGGTGTAGTTCGTATTCTAATTCGTAAAATGTTTGTTGCTGTTGGTCAGTAATAACGGGTAAGCCTTTAATAACCATCCAGTTTGTCATGGTATTAAATAATGTTTGCTGCGCGCTGGCACTGAGCATAACATCTGGCGACTCACCCCATAGATGATAATTAGCAGCATGGATTTGATTACTATCTACTTTCATAGCAATACCCCGATTATTCAATGCGCCTCTTAGGGTGACTGTTTGCACGCGCAGTTGTGCCTGTGTATCTTGCACATTTCGCGAAGAGTCATTAATGGGCTGCTCAAATTGGTAATACTGAATTGTTGTTTGAATAGCAGAGCTGCAACCACTGATAAAGATCACACCCGTTAAAAGTAAAAATAGTGCCTTCATTATTGCTTCCTCGGTTGTGGATCGTTAGGTAGTGATTTGTCAAAAATAAGCATATTAGGTTGCTCGTTTAAGCCACGAGTAAGAGGCTGAAACTCTTCTGTTAAACGTTTAATTTGTAACAGTGTTTGCTCAAGTTGGTAGTGCATTTGAGAGCCTGCTTGATAGCTTGCCATGGTTTTATCAAACTGGCGCATGGTTATTTCAAATTGTTCCATACTTTTGGTTATTTTTTCGAGATTACGATTAAAGTCGCCCGGTAAATTTTGTGTATCGGGCTTATTTAATAACGTGCGCATCTCACTGGCCAGAGCTTGATACTCGCTAAACGTAGTTTGCATTTTGGCTAAACTGTCTTCAATTTTTAAATTATTCACTTTATTAAGTACATCCGATACTTGATCGGCAAGCACCGTTATACCGCTCGATACACTAGGAAACACATCGTATTGAGCAAGTTTTTTAAGCTCGCTTTTTGGGGTGTCGGTATAAAAGTCAAAATCGACGTAAACTGCACCGGTTAGCAAATTACCCGGTTTAAGTGACGCTCTCATGCCATTTTCAATCCACTCGTTAACGCTTGTTTCCCAATACTCTTTTGCTACCGAGGTGATATGGTATAAACGACCATATTCTACTTTTATCAATACCGGAACTGCGGTATTTTTAGCGCGAAAATGAGCCGGTTTCCCATCTATAATTACATTGGCGGGCGCTTCAACCACTGTGCCGACGCGAGTACCTCTATACTCAACTGGCGCACCAACACGGAGTCCTCTAATCGATTGTTCGAATTCAATAAGGTAATAATCAAAATCATAAAAACGCTCTTCTAAAGCTTGCTTATAACTTTGACTCAAAGAAAAGCTATGGCCATCTTGTGCTAAATCGCCAGGGGCTTGCTGATCAGGTAAGCCAACAGAAATACCGCCTTTTAATAATTTGCTTAGTGAACCGGTATTAATATTTATGCCATCAGCAGAAAGATCTATCTCAATACCTGAGTTAACCCAAAAAATAGAGTTTAAAGTGATCAGGTTCTCATAGGGGGCTTTAATAAAAATACCGTATTGCATTGCTTGGTTTTTCCAATCAAAGGTGGCGGTTTCTATTTGGCCTATTTTGTAGTTTTTAAAAAATATACCAGTACTCACATCAAGTACCTCAGCATTGTAACTGAGTAACTTAAAGCGTCCACCTTTAACATCTTTACCAATTAATGCGGGCTCTTCTTGCAGGGTAAAGCGCTTTTTAAGTCGGTTACTTTCTCCCGGTGAAAACTCTAAATAAACCCCTGAAAGTAGGGTACTCATACCACTGATCCCAGTTTCATCAATGCGTGGCTTTACTACCCAAATACTGGCATCTTCGGTGAGTAAATTATCATAGTTTTTATCTATTTGTGCTCGGGCAATTACACTGTCTTGGCTATCAGAAAGACGGACGTGATCAATTTGACCTATTTTAACACTTCGCACTTTTATTTCTGTTTTACCAGCAATAATCCCCTCGGCTTGGGGCATAGTGATGTAGATTGTTTGCCCTTTATTTAATTGATACTGATAAAGCATCCAAACACCAACAAATAAGGCAACCACAGGAATAATCCAAATTGCAGAAATACTTGATTTTTGTGCTACGTTAGCTGTTTTAGTCATGCTTTATTCTCTGCGTTATTATTTTTGGTGAGTCCCACAGTAGGCGAGGGTCAAATGCGTGTGCCGCCATCATTTGGCATAATACCATAACGGTAAAAAAGACGATGCCCAAACCTGGTGTAACCGACATTAAGTTTCCTAGCTGCACCAGTGCAACTAATATAGCCACAACAAACACATCAATCATAGACCATTTACCTATAAATTCAGTAAGTTGATACACTTTTGTGTAACCTTTTGTATGCAGGTTGGCGGGTTTTGTAACCATAAAGCACAAAAAGCTCAAAATAAGCGCTTTGGCTAACGGTACCACTACACTGGCAAAAAATATAATAATTGCAATAGGGTACGAGCCGCTACTCCATAACGTAATAACACCCGAAATAAGGGTTGCAGGTGTTTCATCCCCTAGGCTGATGGTGTACATAATGGGCAGTAAATTCGCAGGAATATAACAAATCAGAGAAGTAACTAACCATGCAGCCGCTTTTTGTACGCTGTTGGGGTTTCTTAAATACGTTTTACTATGGCAACGAGGACAGATTGATTCAACGCTCAGTTGATGGCAAACATGGCAGGCTTTTATATTCTCATCAATAGCCCGCTCAGCGTTTGAAGTATTTTGAAGTGTAGTGGCAGGGCTTACTTGTGACCACAGCCTAGCACGATTTAAACGCGTTAATGCACTAACATAAAAAATAACAAATCCCACATAAGCAAAAAAACTGATACCAAAGCTAACCTCAGCCAATGACATTATTTTTACCATGCTAACTAAAACACCAATCAGAAATATTTCTGACATGATCCAAGGCTCTAGCGTTAAAGTGAATTTTAATAGTTTTCTTGCAACTGCTTGCGGCAGTGCTTTGAGTGCGCCTAAATGCAAAGGGATCAAAATAATCAGCAAACTCATAGGCAGAATAATAATGCTGATATCAATAAATAGGCCGAGTAAGTCACTATCATAGTTAAATAAAATCCGTGCTGCGTCGGGCAGAGTAATAGTTTGGGTAATGCCATTACTACTAAAAGAGATAAACGGATAAAACATACTGCTGAGCAACATTAATAATGCGCTTAAACTCAGTGCGACTATTTCAGTGTCATGGTTTATATTAATACCGCGGACTTTATGGCTACAGCGTGGGCACAATGCCACTTGTTTGGCATTAATCTCGGGAATATCAATGATAAGATCACAGCTTGGGCAGGCAGTTTGCAAAATGTTAGCTTATAATTAATTCAATAATTTAAATATTGCTATAAATAATAGTTAAATACAAACGCTACGGCTAAATTACTAAAGAAAAGTAACCCCAATAACTGAAAATAAAAACGGATTAGGTGAAAGAGTGAAAGTTGTATTTTTATTGGCCTTAGTGTGTTTATGTGGTGATAGTTTTGCATTTGTTAATGATATTAAGCAGCAACGAGTTATTATTGCGGCTAACCCTACTGTTGCGCCTTATGTAATAAGTGAAAATGATTCAGGTATTCAGCTCGAGATTGTAAAGGCAGCACTTAACAATCAAGACATAAATGAGGTTGATGTACATTACATGTCAAATCAGCGTGCAGATGCTTTATTGAACCAAGGCCATGTTGATATTGCATTAAATTACTCGGGTATTTTAATTGCTGGCATATATCGAAGCCAATCGGTTGTTAATTATGAGAATGTGGTGGTGAGTCTTAAAAAGAGTAACTTCACTATTAATAGTATTTACGATCTGGCGACTAAAAGTGTTTTAGCATTTCAAAATGCGCCTGCTTATTTACCCAAAGAATTTGGTCACAACTTAGAGAACTTGAGAGGCTATGAAGAAGTATTCAATCAACAAGCGCAGATACATCATTTAATGGCAGGGTGGGTTGATACGATTATTCTCGATAGACGTATATTTCTTCACTATTTAAAGGAATATCAAAAAACTAATGCCACTAAAGATTTTGTTATTCATGCTATTTTTCCACCTGCGGCAAGGCCTGCGTATTTTAACAATGATTTGCTGAGACAGCAGTTTGACAAAGGCTTAGCAAATATAATTCAAAGCGGTGAATATCGCACCATAATGCTTAACTTAGATAAGCAATATACCCAGCGCGACTTCACTGCTCTTTAATTAATCAAATAAGGCAACCGTTTGGCGGGTGAGTGCAATAAGCTCACCGGATTGCGACCAAATACAGCCATCTTCTAAGCCATAGCCATCTTTTGAATGATGAGTGATTGCTTCAAAACCCAACCATTCACCTGGCACTAAATTAGGCGCTTGTACAAATTCTAAATACCACGACATGCTACTAGCCGGTGCAGGTTGCTTAAACATTTGTAGTAATGTTGGCGGCCATGCGTCGGTAAGGGCAATAACATGAGCTTCTGTAATTTCTTCAGGCGTGTGTTTAAATCGCATCCAACCACCAAGGTGAGAGGTTTGCGCACTACTAAACGGCATGGCGCCTTGTTGCGGGCATAAATCAACATGCTGAAAAAATTCTGGCATTTTCCCAGGTACAAAGCCTAAACAATGGCCTTCGTTTACAGGGTGTAAGGTTAACGACTTTGATACTGGCACATTAATTGATGAGTTACGATTTTTTGCAAAACAGGCCTGCACGATGACACACACCGCATCATCTTGAATCGCTTTGGCGAGCACTTGGGTACTGCTTTTACCTTCACGTAATATTTCTACCGATAAAGAAAACGGTTTTTCAGCCAATAATGGCCCTACAAAGTTTGTACTTAAAGAAAGCAGTCTTCTTGATGAATCAACTTTATTGCGCATTGCTTGATAAAGTAGCGCAGCAGAGAGGCCACCAAAAGCAGTACGACCTTGGCACCAGTTAGCAGGAAACTGCATGGTATTGGTTAACGGGTCAGTTTCCTGACTCGCTTGGGCTGCTTGTTTTAATAATTGTTCAAAGTGCACAAATAATGTCCTTTTGCTGTTATTTGCTGAATTTATATCACACCCAAACTCATCAGACCAGACAATAAATAAGCTCCCAAATTACAAAAAATGAGCAATCCCTACTCTTTTTAGGGTTATTTAGTAAATAAATTAAAAAAAATGCGTTTTTTTTCATTTTTACAGTTGAATTAAGTTTGTGGCATCCCTATTAACTAGTCATCGAATGTATTAACGAATTTAGAAGTTGGAGAAGATTCATGGGTAGAATTATTGGAATCGATTTAGGTACTACTAACTCTTGTGTTGCAGTACTTGATGGTGACAAAGCACGTGTTATTGAAAATGCGGAAGGCGATCGCACAACCCCGTCTATTATTGCTTATACGCAAGACGGTGAAACGTTAGTAGGTCAACCTGCAAAACGTCAAGCGGTAACTAACCCAACAAACACGTTATTTGCAATCAAACGTTTAATTGGTCGTCGCTTTGAAGACGAAGAAGTACAACGTGATATCGGCATCATGCCTTTCAAAATTATCAAAGCAGATAATGGCGATGCATGGGTAGAAGCAGGCGGTGAAAAACGCGCTGCACCACAAATTTCTGCTGAAGTACTGAAAAAAATGAAGAAAACGGCTGAAGACTTCTTAGGTGAAGAAGTAACTGAAGCGGTAATCACAGTACCGGCATACTTTAACGATTCACAACGTCAAGCTACAAAAGATGCGGGCCGTATTGCGGGTCTTGAAGTAAAACGTATTATCAATGAGCCAACAGCTGCAGCCCTTGCATACGGTATGGATAAAAACCGTGGCGAAAACGTAGTAGCGGTATACGACTTAGGTGGTGGTACTTTCGATTTATCAATCATTGAAATTGATGAAGTTGAAGGCGAGCACACATTTGAAGTACTTGCGACAAATGGTGACACTCACTTAGGTGGTGAAGATTTTGATAACCGTGTAATCAACTACTTAGTTGCTGAATTCAAGAAAGATCAAGGTATCGATTTACAAAATGATCCGCTTGCTATGCAACGTGTTAAAGAAGCAGCAGAGAAAGCAAAAATTGAGCTTTCATCAGCACAATCTACAGAAGTTAACCTTCCGTACGTAACCGCTGATGCATCAGGTCCTAAGCACATGAACGTGAAATTAACACGTGCTAAGCTTGAGTCACTGGTTGAAGACTTAGTGACTAAGTCGATTGAACCGCTTAAACGCGCACTAGCTGATGCTGACCTGTCTGTGAACGATATCAACGATATCATTTTAGTGGGTGGTCAAACGCGTATGCCACTTGTTCAAAGAACAGTTGCTGAATTCTTTGGTAAAGAACCACGTAAAGACGTTAACCCTGATGAAGCGGTAGCTGTGGGTGCTGCGATTCAAGGTGGTGTACTTGCAGGTGACGTGAAAGACGTACTATTACTAGACGTATCACCATTATCTCTAGGTATTGAGACGATGGGGTCAGTAATGACAGCACTGATTGAGAAAAACACCACGATTCCTACTAAGAAATCGCAAACATTCTCAACAGCAGAAGATAATCAATCTGCAGTAACCATTCATGTGTTACAAGGTGAGCGTAAACGTTCAAGTGATAACAAATCGCTAGGTCAATTTAACCTAGAAGGCATTCGCCCAGCACAACGTGGTACGCCACAAATCGAAGTAACATTCGATGTTGATGCCGATGGTATCTTACATGTATCTGCAAAAGATAAAGATACAGGTAAAGAGCAAAAAATCACTATTCAAGCATCTTCTGGCTTAAGCGATGAAGAAGTTGAAAAAATGGTTCGTGATGCAGAAGCGCACGCTGAAGACGATAAAAAGTTTGAAGAGTTAGTAGCTGCACGTAACCAAGCTGATGCACTTGTTCACGGTACACGTAAGCAAATTGAAGAAGCGGGTGATGCTCTGCCAAGCGAAGACAAAGACGCGATTGAAGCGGCTGTTGTTGACCTAGAAGCAGCAATTAAGAGTGATGACAAAGCAGAGATTGAAGCGAAAACGCAAGCGCTTGCTGAAAAGTCTCAAAAGCTAATGGAAATCGCTCAAGCTAAAGCACAACAAGCTGGTGGTGACGCTGGTGAACAACAACAGTCAGCTAAACAAGATGACGATGTTGTTGATGCAGAGTTCGAAGAAGTTAAAGACGACAAGTAATTGTTGCTAACGCTTCTCGCTAATTTAAAACACATGACCAAATCAAGTGTTTGAGTTAGGATGAACACATGAGGCGCGTAGGCTAAAGCTTAACGCGCCTTTTGCATGTAAAGAGAAGTGAATAAAACGCTTTAAAAATTCAATGATAAATCGATATGATTTATCGGTTTGTCCAGCAGCTAACGCTGTAAATAGAAAAGAGTAGTGTGATAGATATGTCAAAACGCGATTATTACGAAGTCCTCGGCGTAAGCAAAGATGCGAGTGAGCGAGACATAAAAAAAGCGTATAAACGCTTAGCGATGAAATATCACCCCGATCGTACCGCCGGTGATAAAGACCTTGAAACTAAATTCAAGGAAGTTAAAGAAGCTTACGAAATACTGACTGATGCGCAAAAGCGTCAAATGTATGACCAATACGGCCATGCAGCCTTCGAACAAGGTGGTGGCGGTGGTCACGGTGGCTTTGGCGGCGGCCAAGGTGATTTTGGTGATATTTTTGGTGACGTATTTGGTGATATTTTTGGTGGCGGCGGTGGTCGACGTCAATCACGCCAGCAACGTGGCTCAGATTTACGTTACAACATGGACTTAAGCTTAGAAGAAGCGGTTCGTGGTAAAGACGTTGAGATTAAAGTGCCTACTTGGGTTAGTTGTGAACCATGTGATGGCAGTGGTGCTAAAGCGGGTTCAAAGCCAAAGACATGTACAACCTGTCATGGTGCAGGCCAAGTACAAATGCGCCAAGGTTTTTTTGCCGTGCAGCAAACCTGTCCGACGTGTCATGGACAAGGTCAGATCATTTCAGATCCTTGTAATAAATGTCATGGGCAAGGCCGTGTAGAAAAAACTAAAACGCTATCGGTTAAAATCCCGGCAGGCGTAGATACTGGCGATCGTATTCGCTTATCAGGTGAAGGCGAAGCAGGCATGCATGGTGCACCAGCAGGTGACTTGTATGTGCAAGTATCTGTTCGTGAACACAAAATATTTGTTCGTGAAGCTAATAATTTATATTGTGAAGTACCAATAAGCTTTACCACCGCAGGCCTTGGCGGTGAAATTGAAGTGCCAACGCTTGATGGGCGTGCAAAGCTTAAAATACCGTCAGAAACACAAACGGGCAAAATGTTCCGTATGCGTGGCAAAGGTGTTAAGTCAGTACGCAGTGGCGCTCAAGGCGATTTAATTTGTAAGGTTGTGATTGAAACGCCAGTTAATTTAAACGAGCGTCAACGTGACTTACTTAAAGAATTAGATGAAAGTATGGGCAAAGACAGCTCAAAAAACCGCCCTAAAGAGCAAGGCTTTTTTGATGGGGTTAAAAAGTTTTTTGATGACTTAACTAAGTAATTAGTCGGATCAATAGACCCTAATATAAACGGCGCTTTTTTAGCGCCGTTTTTTTATGTTTAATGTGCTAAATTATTAGGGAAATTTATTTTGGACTTTATCAGATGACCCCCGCTATAGAGCAGCTAAAAAAAAGCGATATTAAGTTTGACATACTTAGTTACGAGCACGATATAAACAATACTAATTACGGCCTCGAAGCGGTTGAAAAGCTAAATCTAAATAGCGCCCAAGTATTTAAAACCCTAGTGCTTGAAACCTCAGAGCAACAGCTTATTGTAGCGGTGACTCCCGTCACTCAGCAGGTTAATTTAAAACAGCTTGCGAAGCTTTGTACAGTAAAAAAAGTGATGATGGCAGACCCACAAAAAGTGCAGGCGAGTACCGGTTATATTTTGGGAGGAGTAAGCCCCCTTGGCCAAAAAAAACGGCTAAAAACATACATACACTCCAGTGCGTTAGATTTTGAAATGATATATGTTAGTGCCGGAAAACGAGGGTTAGAAGTAACACTAAGTGCAAAAAGCTTAGCACATATAACTCAAGCTTCGTTTGCAGTTTTTTAAACTTTTGTTTAGCTAAAATAAGGGGATATAAGTATCCATCTGATTACTTGCGGCAATAGGTATTGTTAACTAATGTTGTTACTACACATAACACGTTTTTGTTAATACCTTTTAGATTGGCGTGACGCCTTTACTTTGTTTTAATGAAAATTTGCTCGCAGCTATTTTGGTAAAACATACGCATGAAAATACTTGTTGTTGATGATATGCCGTTAATGCGTCATGTATTAATTAATATGTTAAGGCAGTTAGATTATAAAGATATTGTTGAAGCCACAGATGGGCTTCAAGCATTAAACATACTGCAAAATCAAATGTTTGATTTGGTTATAACAGATCTTCATATGCCTAAAATGGATGGCATTACTTTACTTGATAATATTAGAAAAGATGCCGAGCTGAAAAACCTTCCTGTACTTATGGTGACCTGTGAAGATAGTTCTTCGACTGTCAAAAAAGCGATTAATGCTAAAGTGTCAGGGTTTATCGTAAAGCCTTTTAATATGAATGTGTTATCAGCTCAATTAACCCGTTTATCGATAAAAGCCTAAAGCTAATCGTTTATAAAGTAGAGTTATCTATCGACTGTTTAAAAAATGTATTAGCGCAACAGCCGTTCATTATTTTCTACCACTGATGTGATAGCATTATGCTATTAACTAATCGTAAAGTAATTATTGAGGAAGTATGGCTAAGCCCAATAAAAAAGGGCCTACAAAAACGGTCGATATATTTTGTTCTGCGTGTAAGGCACCGTTATTCAAATACCGTAAAGGTGGCAAAGGTGCTTTAGTAAAATGTTTTATAGAAAGAATAACCCAAGATCACACCCATACTGAATGCGTATGCCCAGGCTGTGAACGACCTTTTGCCCGCCCCACAATTATAAAAGGGACCCCTGCCTATAAAATGATTGGTGGTAAAGTCACGTTTAAATAAACGTTTTGTTTATAGTCTAAAGTAGTGAGGGGCGGACATAAGCCCTTGTTTGCTTTTTTTGCACTGGTAAACTTCGCTGGTTTTGCTGTTTCAATGATTGAAAAAAACCCTCCCCATGGATTGGGCCAGTCAGTTGGGTTTTAAAATGGAAAAGGATAGACGTGTGATCGCACTTTTATTTGATATTGTTGGTATGAGTGGCACTTTTTTAGTGGTTGGTTCATTTTTTTTGCTGCAACTAAATAAAGTTTCACCTAAAAGTTTAACGTATAACTTAATGAATTTAAGTGGCGCTATTTTGTTACTTATTAGCCTTTGTTATAACTTTAACTTAGCAAGCTTTGTGATTGAAATATTTTGGATTGCAGCCTCATTAATTGGCTTATACAAATACTTTAAAGACAAACCTGTCGTTGCAAAAGCGTAAATTAAGCTAAAACAGCACACCTTAAAAGGTGATTAAACCGTGGAATGTAATATTTCACGGTTTTTTAGTTTCAGTACAATTGTTAACAAAAAGTTTCTTCTGCAAAGGGGGATAACTCGTTACAATATTGGCTATTACTTATTATTGGCATCATAGTTGTCATAGGCGTTTATGTTCTCCATCCCAAAAAAATTATTTTTGCCTGTATATTGTTAGTACTATTATTGGTGGTCACCTTTTCGTTTGGTCGTGCTTATGATTTAGGGCAAGCCAAAATTCAAGCTGATCAACAAGTTATCCAATTAAATAATTATATCGATAACGAACTCGCTCGATTTGCGGCTATCCCTCAGCTGCTAACTGAAAATAACGTATTGATTCGTTTTACTAATAATGAATCACAACACTTTAATGCAATTAACAATTACCTTGCTGATATTCAACAAGCCAGTGGTGCCTCAGATGTATACATACTAGATACTCATGGCGATGTTATTGCCAGTAGTAACTGGCAAACCGACTATACATTTTTAGGTAGTAACTTTGCATTTAGACCTTATTTTAAACAAGCGTTTGCCGGTGAAAAGGTCGCATACTTTGCACTTGGTCAGCGCTCAAAAGAGCGCGGAATTTATTTTTCCCAAGCTATTTACCTAGATGGAAAAGCCATTGGCGTGGTGGCGCTTAAAATTAATGTCGCTAAATTTGAAAACGATCGTTCGCTTTTAAATACCTCAAAAGGAAGCCATTTTTATTTGCAACTTGCCGATAATATTATTGCCATGTCGGATGAACCCGCATGGCGTTTAAATAGTTTTACAGAGCTTGATATTACCGCGCGTCGTGATATTAAACAGCGCCGTGCTTACTTAGATCATCAACCGCTACAAATTAAACAACAGCGCTACAAAAGCCAAGGCATTGAGCAATTTAAAATTGCTAAAGATGAATACGTTGCCGCCTCAAGACCCTTAACTCATCTGAATGCAACCATGACAGTGCTTGTTGATATTTCAAGTATTAACGCCTTACAGGTGCCTAGATTGTTATGGCTAGTGTTGTTTTATTGGGTGTTTATTTTTGTTGGATATAGCTTATTGGCACGCTTTGCCGGGTATAAAAAATTACTGTATTCGCGTCACAGTTTAGAGCTCGAAGTACTAGAGCGTACCCAAGCACTCGAAAAAGCCCAAACCGCATTAGTACAGTCGGCAAAATTAGCCACTATTGGGCAATTGAGTGCGGGCATTAATCACGAAATTAACCAACCGCTCAGCGCAATGAACACCTATTTAGCCAGTGCTAAAATTTTCCTAAAAAAGGGAAAGCTCAACGCATTAAATGAAAACTTAATCATTATTGAGAATTTAGTAGAGCGGGTGCATAAAATAGTGGCGCAACTTAAACACTTTAGTAAACCGGCGACCATGCAACTGCGACCTCATCCACTG
Source organism: Pseudoalteromonas sp. MQS005 (assembly GCF_001661605.1). Classification (NCBI taxonomy): domain Bacteria; kingdom Pseudomonadati; phylum Pseudomonadota; class Gammaproteobacteria; order Alteromonadales; family Pseudoalteromonadaceae; genus Pseudoalteromonas; species Pseudoalteromonas sp. MQS005. Next base: position 16,912 of record NZ_LYRQ01000063.1, read on the forward strand.
TCGGCGTTATTAAACAATGCGTTGATGATCACCCATCCGCAACTTAAACAAGACGATGTTAACGTGAGTGCACCGCAGTTTTCGCAAGAGATCACGGTGTGGGTCGATGCATTAAAATTTGAACAAGTACTGGTTAATGTGATCACCAATGCATCACAGGCAATGAAAGGTGAGCCAGTTAGAGAGCTCAGTTTTGATGTTGAATGCTTTGAAGAGCGCGTTAAGCTTTCTATATTAGATAGTGGCCCTGGTATTGAGCATCATGTACTGGGGTCTATTTTTGAACCTTTTTATAGTACCAAATCAAGTAACGGTTTAGGGCTGGGCTTATCGATTTCAAAGCAAATTATTGAATCATTTAATGGTTACTTAACTGCACATAATCGCCCTGAAGGCGGTGCGCAATTTATTATTAGTTTATCAAGCATAGAGGCCACTAAAAATGATTGAAGCCGTTGTTTGCAAACAGATTATTGTTATTGATGATGAAGCGATGATCCGCGATTCATTGAATCAGTTATTAACGCTTGAGGGGTATGAGGTACAGTGTTTCAGTGATGCAAGTGTTGCCTTAAGTCGCTTAAATCGTAGTTTTTGTGGCATTGTACTCAGTGACATAAACATGCCCACTATGGATGGTTTAACCTTTATTGATCAGGTAAAAGCATTTGATAGCGAACTACCCGTGATATTTTTAACCGGTTATGCTGATGTTTCTGTTGCGGTAAAAGCGATGCAACTAGGCGCGTATGATTTATTTGAAAAACCACTGAACGAAAATTTATTAGATTGTATTGCCAGAGCCTCAGATAAACGTGCTTTAGTAATGGAAAACAGAGCGCTGAAGCGCGCGGTTGAGAAAACGTCGGCGCCCGGTGTGCGTATTTTAGGTGATACGCTTAAAATGCAGCATATGATGAACCTACTCAACACGGTGATTGATACACCAGCTGATGTGCTGATTGAAGGTGAAACTGGCACAGGTAAAGAATTGGTTGCCCGTTATTTACACGATCATAGTAACCGTTCAAGCTGTCAGTTTGTGGCTATTAACTGTGGCGCAGTCCCAGAGCAATTAATAGAAAGCGAACTGTTTGGGGCTATCAGCGGAGCCTTTACTGGCGCAACACACGATCGCAAAGGTAAATTTGAGTTTGCTCAAGGCGGCACCGTTTTTTTAGATGAAATTGAAAGCACTCCTTTATCGCTTCAAGTTAAATTACTGCGGGTACTCGAGGAGCGAAAAGTCACCCCCGTGGGTGCTAATAAAGCGATAGAGCTTGATATTCGTATTGTCGCAGCCACCAAAGTCGATTTACTTTCGCTGGTAGAAAAAGGTGAGTTTAGAGCCGACTTATATTACCGACTTAGTTTAGTAAAAGTCAGCATCCCTGCATTGAGAGACAGAAAAGCAGATATTCCACTGTTGTTTAAACATTTTAGCTCTATTGCTGCGACCCGCTTTCATAAACCGTTAGGGGCGCTCAATATAGAACTACAACAACGTTTACTAGCGCATGATTGGCCTGGCAATGTGCGGGAATTGAGAAATCAAGCCGAGCGCGCGGTATTGCTAGGCCCCGATCTGGCATTTGCACAAAGTGACTCAAGCAACAGCACGCTATCATTAGATTTGAGCCTAGCCGAAAAGGTCAGCTTTTATGAGCAATCCTTAATTGAAGAGGCGCTAGAGCTTAACCATGGCAGCATTAAAGACACCATGACAACCTTACAAATTGCGCGTAAAACCCTCTACGATAAAATGAGTAAATATAACCTTAATCGAGATATGTTCACCGATTAATGGGTGGAAATGGTGATATTGAGTGTTTTTTATGTGTGGAAACCCGCACATTTCAGTGTTTGCTTTTAAACCTTTATTTTTTAAATCACTGAAAATTATTGTTATTTTTTAGTTGGTCATGTTCTTGCTTTGTAGGTGCAGACAACAAGTAGCATCACATAATTAGGACACATAATGAAAAACAATATATTCCAAGGTTCAGTACTTGCTGCGTTATGCAGTGCTGCCACGTTACCTGCAACCACTTTTGCTGCAGACTACACAGTGTATGGTAAAGCCGAAGTACAAATTGCTAACACCGATACAGGCATAATGCGTTACGCTGACGAAGGCACGCAAATAGATGCCCCTTTTTCGCGTATTGGCATTAAAGGTGACCATAAATTAAATGAGTATTTTACCGCGGTATTTAAATACGAAGTTCAAGTAAAAGGTTTTGAACACGACGACACCAATGAGCCTTTTGCAGCACGCAATACTTACCTTGGTCTAAAAGGTGCTTTTGGTGAAGTGGTGGTTGGGCGAAACGACACGCGCTTTAAATATTCAGAAGGTAAGCTTGATAATTTTAACGAAACCCAAGCTGATATTGCTCAAGTAATTGCAGGGCAAGACCGCTTAGGCGATACCATCACCTATACCTCTAAGTATTGGCATAACGCGCAGTTTTCATTTACCTATGCGCCAAAAGATGACAACAAAGATAACGAAGCAGGATTTGCTGCTACGCTAATTTACGGCGACCGTAATTTAAATAAAACACCTTACTCTATTTCAATCAGCCATGTTGATTCGCTTAATAACATTAAAGCAAGCCGTATTGCGGGTGTGTATAAGTTTGAAAAATTACAATTAGGGGCATTGTACCAGCATTCAGAATCGATTGACGGCGCTAAGTCTGGCAACGGTTATGTACTAAGCGCAAGCTATAAGTTAGACAAATGGGTACCTAAAGTACAATTTGCAAAAGATGATTCAAAACTACGTCAAACCTCAGACGCTTCACAGTGGACTACGGGTGTAGATTATGTATTTGACAAGCAAACCACAGCTTACCTTTTATACACTGACCTTGACCTAGAAGAAAATGCTGATAGCAGTGTTGCACTTGGTCTTAAATATAAATTTTAAGGGCTGAACAAATGACAAAACGTATTTTAGAAAATAACGCGAATAAAAAGCCATTTATGCAATGGCTGTTATTGTTACTTGGTCCATGTGTCATGCTACTTACTTGCTTAGTTGAGCCGCCAGTAGGTATGTCGGCGGCAGCGTTTAAAACCGCAGGCTTAGCATTTTGGATGGCCTCGTGGTGGGTGAGTGAGGTAGTGCCTATTCCTGCTACTGCGTTACTCCCTTTAGTGATTTCGCCGATTGTTGATATAGCAGCGATAAAAAGTGTTGCAGCACCTTATGCGCATCCGCTGATATTTTTATTTTTAGGTGGCTTTTTAATCTCAATAGCGATGGAGCGTTGGGGATTACACAAGCGTATTGCATTAAAAACAATGCTTTATGCAGGTAAAAAACCAAGCTTACAGATTTTAGCGATGATGTTAGTGACTGCATTTTTATCAATGTGGATGTCTAACACGGCCACAGCAGTAATGATGCTACCTATCGCTTTATCTATTACCCATTTAGTTAAAAGCTCAGATCCTAGTAATGAAGGTTTCGGTAAAGCCCTTTTACTGTCGATTGCTTATGGCGCAAGTATTGGCGGTATTGCTACTTTAATCGGTACTCCACCAAATGCATTAATGGCTGCGTATCTATCAGACAGTTATCAGATTGAAATTGGCTTTGCCGAGTGGATGATTGTTGGTGTGCCTTTAGCGCTCGGTATGTTGCTGATCAGCTGGATTTGGTTAACTAAATTCACTTATAAGGTCGATGCGAATGTACAAGCGAATAAGCGTATTGATACTAAAGCGGTATTCTCTTCACAGCTAAAAGACTTAGGCCTAATGCAACGTGCTGAAAAGGGCGTGTTGTTTGTATTTGTGCTTGCCGCTATTTGTTGGATATTTAGACCTTTATTAGGCGATGTTACCGGGCTTAAAATTTCAGATACCGGTATTGCTATTGCTGCAGCATTATTACTGTTTGTACTACCGGCAAATAAAGGCAGCGATGCGCGTATTTTAGATTGGGAAAGTGCCGCTAAAGTGCCGTGGGGTGTGTTGCTTTTATTTGGTGGCGGATTAACACTTGCCTCGCAAATAAAGTCATCAGGATTAGCTGACTACATAGCCAATATGATTGAAGGGGCGAGTACTATTCCATTAGTCATGAGCATTCTTGTTGTGGTTGCGCTGATTACGTTCTTAACTGAAATAACCAGTAATACTGCCACAGCAGCAGGCTTTTTACCACTGCTAGGCCCCGTTGCTGAGTCAGTAACAGGCAGTCCGTTAGTATGGGTTATTCCAGCTGCGATTGCGTGTAGTTGTGCGTTTATGATGCCAGTAGCCACACCACCCAATGCGATTGTGTTTGGCTCGGGTGAAATTAAAATGAAAGACATGATCCGTGCTGGCTTTGTGTTAAATATTGTCGCTATTGTTTTAATTACCTTAGTAACAATGACCATAGCAGCCCAAGTTTTTGGTTTTTAATAACCCACTTTAATCAACTAACAAAACAGATAACCGATGCACACAAAAGCAGTGCATCGGTATGCGTTCCAACCAACCTGTTGAGTGTTTTTGCAATCCTTTTCCTCGTGTTGCAAAATCACTCTTTATTGCTCGAGTAACAGAACAAGGTTATAGTCTTGAAAACGTTATAAATCGGGTAGCCTATTTTGAACACTGACACATTATCTACAGGATCTTTGCGTTCGCAATTTAATGAACTAAAGCATGCTTTTGAAGACACCCCTTATTTACCCATTGAGCAACGTCTTGCTTTACTCAAGAAAGTACGCGCTAACATTGTAACGTTAGAGCAAGACTTGATTGCTGCAGTATCTAAAGATTTTGGATACCGAACGGCGTTCGATACCTTAGTGGGGGATATTTTGCCCACCATGCAGGGACTTGCGCATATTATTAAAAAGCTACCTCGCTGGTCTAAGCCTAGTCATCGCAGTGCGGGGTTAAGCTTATGGCCCTCAAAAGTCAGTGTAACCTATCAGCCTATTGGCGTGGTGGGTGTGATTGCACCATGGAACTATCCTATTCAACTAGCATTGGTACCTGTTATTACTGCGATTGCAGCGGGTAACAGGGTGATGTTAAAGCTCAGTGAATTTACGCCTAACACCAATGCCGTTATTGAAAAAATATTTGCAGGTGAATTAAGGCAACACTGCACAATTATTCAAGGTGGCAGCGACGTGGCGAGTGAGTTTTCATCATTGCCGTTTGCGCATTTGCTGTTTACAGGCTCGACGGCTGTTGGCAAGTTAGTTATGGCTGCGGCCAGTAAAAATTTAACGCCAGTAACATTAGAACTCGGCGGAAAATCGCCCGTTATTGTGTTAGAAAAAGCCGATGTAAATAAAGCCGCGCGTGCTTTATTATTTGGAAAAATGGCCAATGCAGGGCAGATATGTGTAGCGCCTGACTACGTGTTTGTTCCTAAAGCATTGGAGCATCAATTCATTAAAGCGCTTTGTACCCTTTATAAAAAACACTTTAAGCAAGGCGTAGAAGGCAAAAACCTGACCTCGATTATTAGCCCTGCACATTATCAACGTTTGCTAGGTTATTTAGAGCAAGCACAAGAGCAAGGCGCTAAAATTACTAAACCGCTTGAACAAAACCAGCAAGATGGCGAAAAGCATCGTATGGGTCTGCATATTGTTACACACGTAACAGATGAGATGACATTAATGCAAGAAGAGCTATTTGGTCCCATTTTACCCATTATGAGTTACGACAAATTAGAGGACGTGCTTAATTATATTCGATTACGCGACCACCCATTAGCCCTTTACATTTTAGGTCAAGATAAACAGGCGCAACAGTACATTATTAAGCAAACACTTAGCGGAACAGTTGCGGTAAACGACACATTAATACAAGTAGCTGCCGATGATGTGCCGTTTGGTGGCGTGGGGCATTCGGGGATGGGGCATTATCATGGTAAAGAAGGTTTTCTCACCTTTAGCCATGCAAAAAATACCTTAGTCTCTGGCTCGGTTAACCCGCGCATTGGTTTATTACTTAAACAAAATAAATTACTGATCAAAGTGCTAAAGTGGCTTTATGTAAAATAGCCTGTAGCGGTTAAAACAAAAAAGCTGAATGAATCACTTCATTCAGCTTTTTTAATAGCTAACTTAAAACAGGCGTCCTTCGCCAGCGTATGTTCCCGCTAAAATTTTGGTATAAATTGCATCGGCTTTTTCTTTGGCCTCAGCTACCTCTTTCGGGAGCATAGTACGTTCATCAAGTTTACGGCTGTGACTGGCTTGCATGTTGCCGTTATACTCGGCAATGGTATTCCACACATACGACATTTCAAGATTTTTTGGCATTCCTAAGCCTTCAAAATACATCAGTGCTAAATTAAACTGCGCCAATGTATAATTATTAGCAGCGGCTTTTTCATACCATGTTCTGGCGACTTTATAATCTTGGCTAACACCATCGCCATTTGCGTACATTACACCTAAGTTATACTGTGCTGCGGGAAGGTTCTTATTGGCTGCTTTTTCAAATAAGGTTATGGCCATTTGTTTGTCTAATTTAACGCCATTACCTTCATCATATAAAACCGCAAGTGCAAACATTGAATCTACATGGTTTTTCTTTACGGCTTGTTGGTACAGCTCAGCTGCTTTGTAATAATCACGGGTAACGCCATGGCCACCTTCGTATAGCTTACCTAATTCGTAAATACCCGGTGCATAGCCTTTGTCAGCTAAATAATTAAACTCTTTAAGTGCTTCTTCAAATTCACCCGCATTAGCAGCTCTGATCCCTTCTTCTAGTCCAGCATGAGCAAGAGGGGTAGCGAGCATAATACCGGCCAGTAGCAGTGCTTTAAAATTAGACTGTGACATAAGCATGTCTCCAAATTAGTTGTCGTTCTATGTAAGCGCCATAAAAGTAAAACTTACCTAGTGAATCTATTAGAGATAGGTAAAAAATTATGAGCTAAATTAATAACGCCAACGTTTATAACCTAGGTATACAAACGTATTAACAAGTAGCTTTAACTATAGCTCAAAAATTCTAAACTTAAGCATATAGTCATGATATAAATTGCGTTAGCTTGCGATTCTATAGAAAAATGAAAAAAATAAAAGCGAGCAATAGCTTACATAATTACTTATGATGATTTTTGGCAACCAAAGCATCATAAAACGGGGTCTGTTAATGTTAAATAATTTAAAAAATATAAAACTAAGC
>NZ_LYRQ01000064.1:0-23011 GCF_001661605.1 Pseudoalteromonas sp. MQS005
TTATTAGCTAAATTTAATTTACACGTGTATACCCACTGTATTACTGGTTGGTAACCGTTATACTTTTAAACATTATTAAAATTAAGGAGTTTTTACTCTATGTCAGCAATTTATATAGCCGGTATTGCACTGTGCTCAGTGTTAGCCCAATGGGTCGCTTGGGCGTTTAGAGTACCCGCTATTCTGTTTTTATTGCTTACAGGGCTTTTATTAGGGCCATTTAGTGGCGTATTAGACCCTGATGCATTATTAGGTGATTTACTTTTTCCTGTGGTGTCTTTGAGTGTCGCTGTGATTTTATTCGAAGGGTCCTTAACTTTACATTTTCGAGAACTTAAAGGGATCAGTAAAGTCGTCAGAAACCTCTGCTCTATTGGTATGCTTACAACTTGTATTGTTATTAGTTTTAGCGCCTATTGGTTACTCGAGTTAAATTGGCGAGTTGCTGCAGTACTTGGCGCAGTGCTTGTTGTTACGGGGCCAACCGTTATTGCTCCATTACTTAACTCGATGCGACCTACCCAGGATATCGATCGTATTTTACGCTGGGAAGGCATAGTAATAGACCCCATTGGCGCTTTATTTGCAGTACTAGTGTTTGAAGCCGTAATGCTGGTTGGTCAGGGTGAAGTACTTAGCCACACTATCGTTGCACTGGTTAAAACCGTTGGCGTTGGTTTAAGTATTGGTGTGGTTTCGGGTTGGATCACGACGCAACTAATGCGCCGAGAATGGCTGCCATTTGAGCTACATAAGTTTGGTATTTTAGCGTTAGTGTTAATTAGCTTTTCTATTTCAAACCACATAAGCCATGAGTCAGGCTTACTGGCTGTGACGGTGTTTGGCATTTGGTTAGCTAATCAAGATGACTTGGAAATAGATTCGGTACTCGAGTTTAAAGAAGATTTGTCGATGATTTTAATCTCGACTTTATTTATTTTATTGGCCGCAAGACTACAACTCTCTGATTTAATGATGCTCGACAGCGACGTCTTTATATTTTTAGCTATTGTGCTATTTATCGCCCGCCCATTGTGTATTGCTATTTCAACCTTTGGTACAGACTTACCGATGAAATCGCGCCTAGTACTTGCTTGGATTGCACCTCGCGGTATTGTTGCAGCAGCCGTTGGTTCAGTATTTGCGCTGAGTATGATGGAAGCGGGAGTGGCCGATGCCGAAAAAATGGTGCCACTCATATTTACTGTTATTATTGTTACTGTGGTACTGCAAAGCTTAACGGCTATCCCTGTTGCGAAACTACTTGGAGTGCGTCAACCATCCCCTAATACTATTTTAATCATTGGTGCAAACCATGTATCGCGTGCAATTGCACGTGGCTTAAAAGAGCAAAATATTCCTGTTCATCTATCAGATCCTGCTTGGGAGAACTGTAGAATGGCGCGCATGGATGGCCTGCCTTGTTATTACGGTAACCCGCAATCGGAGCATGCTGAACGTTATTTACCTTTAACCACGATTCGCAGTGTTTTAGCGCTTTCACCTAATCGCCACCACAACGCATTAGGGGTGCAGTACTTCTCTCATTTATTAAATGAAAAAAATGTATTTTCACTACGTTCCTCTTCTTCGCACGCCAAAGCAAATAAAGACAGTGCGACGTTTTTATCACGACAAATTCTGTTTGGTGAGAACGGCGCATATGCACGCTTAAGCAGTGTTATTGCCAAAGGCGGTAAAGTGAGTGCAACACGTATATCTGAAGAGTTTAGCTGGCAGCAGTATTTAGAAATGAATCCTGAAGCGATCCCACTGTTTATTCTCAAAGGGGATAAAGACAGTGATGAAGACGCACCAGTGAAAATGAGGCCTTTTACCAGTGATATGGAAAAGCCACCACAAGAGGGTGAACGAGTAGTTGCATTGCAACCGCCTAAAATATCGCTATTAAAAGATCCGGCCAATAATAAAGCCAAAGACAATAAAAAAGACGAGTAATAACTAAAAAGCGAGAGTGCTAAAAAAGCACTCTCGCTTTTTTATTTACAAACCTAAACTCTGATTAAGAGATTTACTAACATATTAAATCATAGCCATAATTAGGTTTATTTTCTCTAGCCAGAGTTTAGGTTACATAGGTAAGCGCGCGCGGGTAACGACACTGGCTGGCATTTTTTCAGCAAGTTTAGTTAATGCTCGCTCTATTTTTTTATGTGTCGCTTTATCGGCTACCGTGGTGTTAAACAGCCAACGATAAGCATCTTCGAAATCTCTTGGACTCCCATAACCTTGATTAAACAAGCCCACTAATCGTAATTGCGCTTTTAAGTTACCTTGCGCTGAGGCCTCACGGAGGTAGGTTATTGCCATGGCTTTGTCTTTTTGGACTAACTGCCCAACATCGTAGTAGCGACCTAGTTGCTCTAATGCTGCCGCTAAGCCCTGCTCAGCCGCTTTTTTCATGTAATACACACCTAGAGCTACATCACGCTCAACACACACCTTGTAGGCAAGCATATCACCGTATAAAAATTGATACGACGGCAATGCCATTTTATTGGCTCGTGCTTCTATATCTTGCACTAACTGGCAATTATCTGCCTTCACGCGGGCTAGATGAGTGTTCTCATTAATTAAAGCTATTAACTCAGATTCAGTATACAGCGGCACAGCTGCAGGGCTTTCTTCAGCTAAGCTATTGCTTATATTAAATAAAGAAAGTGTAAGTAGTGATAATGACCACACTGAGCAACGAGAAGATAAACGCATATTAACCACTTTAAAAATAAACTTACCAAATAATATACAAAGATCGTTCCACTATTAATAGGTATGCTTTTTTATAGACATAAAAAAAGCTGCACATGGCAGCTTCTTTTCAACATAAACCCAATTATGCAAATGGGCTACGAAGTATCATGGTTTCAACACGATCTGGACCTGTAGAGATAATATCAACAGGGACGCCCGTGATTTCTTCAATACGTTTAATGTAATCAATTGCTGCTTTAGGTAAACCTTCAATCGATGTTACACCCACGGTATTTTCAGACCAACCAGGCATTTCTTCGTATACTGGCGTTACTTTATCGTAACCTTCAGCTGCTAATGGCGTCACGTTTGTCACAGTGCCATCTTCAAGCTTATAACCAGTACAGATTTTAAGTGTTTCTAAACCATCTAAAACGTCAAGTTTAGTTAAACAAAATCCTGAAATGCTGTTGATTTGTACTGCACGGCGCATAGCCACTGCATCTAACCAACCTGTACGACGTAAACGACCTGTAGTAGCACCAAACTCATGACCTTTGTCACCTAAATGCTTACCGACTGGGTCTTGCTTCTCAAGGCCGTCGTAAAGCTCTGTAGGGAAAGGACCTGAACCTACACGTGTTGTGTACGCTTTAATGATACCTAATACATAATCAAGATGTAATGGGCCAAAACCCGCACCTGTAGCAACGCCACCAGCGGTGGTGTTTGAAGATGTTACATAAGGGTAAGTACCGTGATCAATATCAAGTAGTGTACCTTGAGCACCTTCAAATAAGATGTTGTCACCGGCGTTACGCGTTTGATCTAAAAGCTCAGTTACATCAACTACCATTGCTTTTAAAATATCAGCAACAGCCATTGCATCATCAAACGTTTTTTGGAAGTCCACAGCGTCTACTTTGTAATAGTTCACTAATGTGAAGTTGTGGTATTCCAATACTTCTTTTAACTTAGTAGCAAATAATTCAGGATTGAATAAATCACCAACACGTAAACCACGACGTGCTACTTTATCTTCGTACGCTGGACCGATACCACGACCCGTTGTACCGATTGGTTTATCGCCACGCGCAGTTTCGCGAGCTACATCTAATGCAACATGGAAAGGCAATATTAGCGGACACGCTTCACTGATTAAAAGACGTTCACGTACAGGTACGCCACGCTCTTCAAGCATGCCAATTTCTTTCATTAGCGCTTCTGGTGATAAAACAACACCATTACCAATCACACATTTAACATTGTCACGTAATACACCCGATGGAATAAGGTGTAGAACTGTCTTTTCACCGTCGATCACTAAAGTATGGCCTGCGTTATGACCACCTTGATAACGAACTACTAAAGATGCTTTATCTGTAAGGAGGTCAACTACCTTACCCTTACCTTCGTCACCCCATTGGGTGCCTAGTACAACAACGTTTTTACCCATTGCAAATTCACTTAGAGAAAATTAGGACGAGATTTTACCAGAAAACTAAAGCAATGTTCACCCCGTTTAGCTTATTTTTTCCTCGTGCGGGTAGTAAACATCAGTGTTTCTTTAATAATCACATAAATAACAGTCATTTATAAACTTAAAATTCAGATAACAAAAAGCCCTGCAATTGCAGGGCTTTTTAAATTTAACTAAAGCTGTGATTACTGAGCTTTCGCGCCTTTCATGTATTGGAAGAAGTCGCTATCCGGTGATAACACCATCACGTCTTGCTTTCCTTTGAAAGTTTGCTTGTAAGCTTCTAAAGAGCGAACAAAGCTAAAGAACTCAGGGTCTTTATTATAAGCACTAGCGTAAATCGCAGCAGCATCAGCATCGCCTTGACCACGAACAGAACGCGCATTACGTTCTGCATCAGCAAGCATTACTGTTACACGGCGGTCAACACCTGCACGAATCGTTTCTGCTTTTTCCTGACCTTCAGAGCGGTGCTCTTTAGCAACGGCAGTACGCTCAGCACGCATACGTTGGTAAATAGAGCTACTCACCTCTTGAGGTAAGTTAATTTGCTTAACACGTACATCAAGTACTTCAATACCCAGCTCACTAGCACTTTCAGAGGCTTGTACTAACGCTTCTTCCATCAGCTCGCTACGTTCACCCGATACAATTTCACGAATAGTACGAGTACCAAAGTTAGTACGTAGGCCATTATTTACTTTTTGCTTAAGCAGTGTTTCAGCGTATTGCTTATCACCACGTGCACGCAGGTAAAAAGAGCTAAAGTCGTTAACACGCCATTTTACAAACGAATCAACAATTAAGTCTTTTTTCTCGCTAGTTACAAAGCGATCCGGTGTGCCATCTAGCGTTTGAATACGCGCATCAATGCGGCGCACTTGGCTAAAAAATGGCACTTTTAGATGTAGACCTGGACCATAAACTACCGCTTGATCATCGCTGTCTTTTTGTACTTTACTAAATAAAAGTACAATCGCCTTTTGGCCTTCAGAAACCACAAATACTGACGAGAAACACATTACAATGGCAGCTAATAGGATTACTAAACTAAAGTTTTTCATTATGCTTATCTCCCGTCGTTGAAGCGATCATTGTTAAAGCGATCATTACCACTATTAACAGTGCTGTTACGTGACGTATTTACCTTGTTACGTAAATCGTTAATATCGCTTGAGCTAGGTAAAGCAACGCGTGTTGATGAACCCTGTTTTTCCATGATTTTATCAAGTGGTAAATACATCATGTTGTTACCGCCCTTAACGTCAACCAATATTTTAGAGCTATTACCTAATACTTCTTGCATTGCGTCTATGTATAAACGCTCGCGTGTTACTTCTTTAGCTGCTTGGTATTCTGGAAGTAATTTCTCAAAACGAGCCACTTCACCTTGCGCTTCTAAAGTAATACGCTCTTGGTAACCTTCAGCCTCTTGCGTCATACGCGTTACTTGACCACGCGCACGCGGTTCAATTTCACGGGCATACGCTTCGGCTTCACGAATAAAGCGTTGTTCATCCTCTTGGGCTGCAATTGCATCATCAAACGCATCTTTAACTTCCATTGGCGGACGTGAATCCTTGAAGTTAACGTCAGTTACGATTAAACCTAAATTATAAGGTTCGATGATTTGATTTAGCTCATCCCAGGTATTTTGACGCACAACTTCACGGCCGTTAGTCAGTACTTGGTCCATTTTTGAATGGCCAACAACATAACGCAGCGCACTATCTAATGCTTCTTCAAGGCTGCTGTCAGCGTTAGTGACACTAAACTTGTATAAGTATGGGTCGATTACTCGATACTGTACTTCAAACTCAACGCTTACTACGTTTTCATCTTCAGTTAGCATAAAGCCTGATGCTGATAACGAACGAACAGCTTCGATATCGACTGGAATAACCGTCTCAACAAAGGTCATTTTCCAACGCAAGCCTGGATCTGCAATTCGGTCAAACTTACCAAATTGAAGAACGACACCGCGCTCAGCTTCTTTCACCGTATAAATACCGCTTAACGCCCACACAATGGCAGCGATAATAAGTACAAATGAAATACCGGCTCCGCCAAGTCCACCGCCGCCACCATTGCCGGATTTTTTACCGCCAAATAAGCCGTTAAACTTGTTACTGAATTTACGGAACACCTCGTCTAAATCAGGTGGGCCTTGATCACGTCCGCCTTTGTTATTCCACGGATCTTTGTCATTGCCATTATTACCCGGTTCATTCCAGGCCATAGCTATACTCCATTGTTATCTAAATAAATTCGGAAATTGTGTTAAATCTAACAAATCTTATGCATTTCTTATACTAAAACCGACATTAATCTTTCAGTTTTTAGTCGCAGCTAATAAAACTTTCAATCTCTGGGCCAAAATCTTTAATCAAACGATTCCACTCAATCATAGGTAATCGCACATCTAGCAACCAATTACCTTGCTCATCAAAACGTTCGTTATGTACTGCACTTAAATTAAATAGCGATGCTCTTAAACGCCCATACTGCGGTGCGAGTAACAGTGTTTCGTTAAGCATTTGTTTAGCGAGTAAGTCGCTGATAGCTTCACTAAGTAATTCACAGCCTTCGCCAGTTTTTGCCGATAGCCATACTCTTATAGGTTGACCCTCGTCATCACGATCAATACGTGGGGTTACATCATCCAGCGCATCAATTTTGTTGTATACAAGTAATTGCGGTACATCATCAGCTTCTATTTCTTTGAGTACTTCTTGTACCTGTTCAATATTTTCTTTTCGACGAGGGTCGGCTACATCTATCACGTGTAATTGTAAATCAGCCTCTCGCGTTTCTGTCAGCGTTGCTTTAAATGCAGCCACTAAGTCATGCGGTAAGTGGCGAATAAACCCTACAGTATCCGCTAAAATAACCGAACCAACATCGCCAATATCTAATTTGCGTAAGGTTGGGTCTAGTGTTGCAAACAACTGATCAGCGGCATACACATCAGAATTTGTAATACGGTTAAATAAGGTTGATTTACCCGCATTAGTATAGCCCACTAAAGAAACCGTTGGGATCTCATTACGAGTACGTGCTCGTCTACCTTGCTCACGTTGTACGCCAACTTTAGCCAAACGGGCGCGTATATTTTTAATACGTGCACGTAATAAACGTCGATCGGTTTCTAACTGCGTTTCACCAGGACCACGTAAACCAATACCGCCTTTTTGGCGTTCAAGGTGGGTCCAACCTCGGATTAAACGAGTCGACATATGACGAAGCTGCGCTAACTCAACTTGAAGTTTACCTTCGTGAGTACGTGCGCGCTGAGCAAAAATATCAAGGATAAGTGTGGTTCTATCAAACACCCGACATTGGCAAACACGCTCTAAATTACGTTCTTGAGACGGACTTAACTGATGGTTAAAAATGACAACATCGGCATTGTGGATTTTGACAATTTCAGCTATTTCTTCTGCTTTGCCGGTACCGACAAATAACTTCGGATGTGGTGCTTGACGGCTGCCTTGCACAACCGCCAAACTACTAACACCAGCAGAAGATACCAACATTTCTAATTCGTGGAGATCTTCACGATCCCCCTCTTTAGGTAAGTCGATATGGACTAAAATTGCCTGTTCGCCAGATTCATAGCGGTCAAACAAGCATTACGCTCCTAATTTAAAAGTTTCCAGCTTCAGGTTCTTCAGTGTCTTCATTTCCCTGAACACCTTGGAAGTTGACTGCGCGTGCAGGTACAACTGTAGAAATTGCATGTTTATACACCATTTGATTAACAGTGTTTTCCAGTAAAATTACAAATTGGTCAAATGACTGAATTTTACCTTGTAATTTTATGCCATTTACCAAAAAAATTGATACTGGAATGCGCTCACGGCGTAGTGCATTTAAAAATGGGTCTTGTAACGATTGGCCTTTTGCCATGTTATTATTCCTTCGTTCTAGGTGTTATTATAATTAAGTGGCTGAACTGATTTAACAAAGATAAATTTTGTCCAACTACTACTAGCTTAGCGAACTTACTACACGATGCAAGTTTTCTTCATCACCTGTTGTTAACCATGTAACATCAGGCCAGCTTCTTAACCACGTTAATTGACGTTTAGCCAATTGACGTGTGGCTGCAATGCCGCGAAAAATCATTTCATCATGATCAATTTCACCCGCAAGGTAATCCCACATCTGTCTATAACCTACACAACGAATAGAAGGCATATTGGGATGTAAATCCTCACGTAGATATAGGGTCGAAACTTCTTTTTCAAACCCCTGTTCAATCATTATTTTAAACCTTTCTTCAATTCGATGATGTAATTCACTGCGATCATCGGGTGCAATTGCAAATTGATGAAAAGTATAGGGTAATGCTGGCTGCTTTTGCTTTTGCAATTCAGTCATCGTTTTACCTGTTATACGGTAAACTTCCAAAGCACGATTAATTCGCTGCGAATCATTTTCACTCATCTTTTGTGCGGCTTGCGGATCAACTTTAACCAGCTCTTTGTATAAATAAGGCCAGCCATGCTCTTTAGCTTGTGTTTCTAGTTCGGCTCTAACGTTTGCATCGGCCTCAGGTAATGGCGACAACCCATCAATTAGCGCTTTGAAGTACATCATTGTACCTCCAACCAATACAGGCACTTTACCTTGTTGATGAAATTTATCAATTTTTTCTATAGCATCACGTCTAAAATCAGCAACCGAATACGTTTCACTCGGATCAAGTAAATCAATTAAATGATGTGGGGCACGAGCTAATTCGTCGGCATCAGGCTTAGCCGTACCAATATCCATACCTTTATAAACAAGCGCAGAATCAACGCTAATAATCTCAGTATTTAAAGACTCACACAGTGAAATTGCCAATGCTGTTTTACCAGCAGCGGTTGGGCCCATTAAAAATATGACCGGTAAATTACTCAACACGAATACCTTAATTAAATTGCGTTAGATAAGAGTTTAGATCTATTTTAACTGCTTTTTCTCGCAAGCGTTCAATTGTTTGCGGATTATTTTGTAAGCGCGCTTGCTGCTCTAAAAAGACATTGCTCGCATAGAACCGTGCGGGAATTATATTTACCTGCCATTGTAGCCATTCATCAATACTTGCTAACTTAGCCTTACATCCCTCAAGCAATACATCTATTGCAGCACTTACATCTAATAAGTACAGACTTGTAGGCAGCTTCTTTACCATAACAAACTGCTTTTCTATTAATAACTCAAAACCTAGTAAGGTAAACCAAGACTGCTGAGCAGCAAGAAGCGCCGTGTCTTGTTTTGATACGTTAACACGCACAGGCAATAGGAGTGCTTTACCTTCAAGGCTGCCGTGCTCTTTTATTTGTGTATTCCAATCATCCGCTAATGCGTATTTAAAGTGCGAACAATAAAGTTGATTTTCATTATTGAACACGCAAACGCCCTGTTCAATGCTTATTATATCGACAGTGCGCAGTGCTGTATCTGATACTTGCGTCTCATTAGATTGTACAAATGCTGCCGCAGTATCAAAGTGCTGCGCTTGTTGCTCATTCACGCCCTGATAAAACGCATTCACATCATGGTAATTTTGGCTTTCAGTACGCACCTGTCTCCCCCCACCTTGACGACCGCCACTATAAGAGGCATTACTTGTAGATGGCGAATGACTTGGTTGTAATGAAGACTTAGGATAATCAAAAAGTTCACTACTGGAAGTGTGTTCTTGGTTAAACGATGTAACTGGTGAATGATGAGCGTGAGCGGCTGGCGAATTAACAAACTCAGCTTGAAGTGGCACCACAACTTGTTTAATAGCTTGTAAAATAAAGTCATGTACCAAACGACCTTGATGAAACCGTACCTCATGCTTTGCCGGGTGCACGTTAACATCCACTTGGCGTGGGTCTATATCAATGTAAATCACAAATCCGGGAAGTTCTTGCTCGCCACTGACCTCTTCAAATGCTTGACGAATAGCATGCAGAATAAGTTTGTCGCGCATCATACGATTATTTACATAGGTATACTGAGTAGTATTAGCCGATCCCACCGGCAATACCCAGCCGTGTAGTTGCAACCCAGTCTCACCCGATTGAATATGCAATCCTTGCTCAGCAAACGCTTTACCCGCCACTTGTGCGACTCGCGTAATCGCTTGAGCGGGATCAGTTTTAGCGCGATACTGGCGCACCACTTTTTCATTATGGGTTAATATAATTGATACATCAAAACGGCTCAGCGCAATACGCTTAATAAGCTCATCAATATGACTAAATTCGGTTTTTTCAGTGCGTAAAAACTTACGTCTCGCTGGGGTGTTAAAAAATAAATCTTTAACTTCAATTGTGGTACCGCTTGGGTGAGCAACCGGCTTTACCTCTACGGCCATATCTCGGCCTTGTGCAAAGGCTTGCCACGCAGCTTCTTGATTTTCGGGTTTAGAGCTTAAGGTTAAGCGAGATACCGAACTAATAGATGCTAAGGCTTCCCCCCTGAAACCAAGAGAACAAATATTTTCTAGGTCGTCTAAGGACTTTAGTTTACTGGTTGCATGGCGAGAGAGCGCTAATGTGAGCTCACTCTTTGCAATACCCGCTCCATTGTCGCGAATACGAATTAACTTGTGGCCCCCGCGTTCAATATCTATTTGAATACGTGTCGCGCCTGCATCAAGGCTGTTTTCTACTAACTCTTTAACCACCGATGCGGGACGCTCAACAACTTCACCCGCCGCAATTTGGTTTGCTAAGCGCGCAGGTAATATTTCAATACTCATAACAACCTTAAATGTGTGCGCTTTTAAAATTAACTCTGAGGAATATCAAGTTCCTGACCAATAAATAGCGTATTTGAACTGAGCTTATTAACTTGTTTTATTTTACTGATACTCACGCCATATCGACCTGCCAACATGCTCAGTGACTCACCAGGACGTACTTTATGTTTTGTTGGGTATTGAGACTTTAATGACGCAAACAGTGAGTCGTCAGGCGGGTTACGTAAATAGTAATTTTTAATTGAGGTAAACATGGCTTTAGCTAAGCGCTCTTGATGATTGGCACTTTTAAGCAGTCGCTCTTCACGTGGATTAGAGATAAACCCAGTTTCAACCAAAATAGACGGAATATCTGGCGACTTTAATACTGCAAGGCTGGCATGTTGCGGCTCTTTTTTATGAAGTTTAGCCACCTTTCGTAGCTCTTTAACTACTTCCTCAGCCACGTTTAAACCGGTTTTCATGGAGTGATCCATCGACATATCAAGCAAGGCTTGCGCTAAGTACTTTTCATTAGCAGCATCTTTAATAACATCAGCGGCCCCGCCTAGTAACTCAGAGTGCTTTTCTTTATCCTCAATCCATTTACCTATTTCTGAGTTGGCGCGTCGCAACGACAACACCCATACCGAAGCCCCATTGGGTCCTGGACTGGTAAACGCATCAGCATGAATAGAAACAAAAAAATCGGCTTTTTTCTGGCGAGCACGATTAGTACGTGTATTAAGTTTTACAAAGTAATCGCCACTGCGAACCATACGCGAGATCATACCGCGCTCAGCATCAATCATCCGCTCTAAACGCTTGGCTATTTGTAAAGTGATGTCTTTTTCGTAAGTACCTGAAGGGCCAATGGAGCCAGGGTCTTCACCGCCATGCCCTGCATCAATAGCAATTACAATATCGCGCTCTTGGCTTAATTGGCGTTTTTTAGCCGCCGTTTGCGCAGGGGTAATTGCACCTTTAGCTTGGCTTTTATCGTATAAATCTACCACCAATCTATTTTTATAAGGGCCTGTGGGGGCTAGTGCAAATATAACCGGTTTAACTGGCCCATTTAATTCAAACACTAAACGCACGCTGTGTTTATTTTTAGGTTTTGAGTAACGTAACTTACTAACAATTTGGTGTTTTGGTGGCACACCTGGCAATGTTTTCAACTCATCAGTGTTTTCTAAATCAACCACTAAACGGCTTGGATTTTTTAGCATAAAGTAGCTGAAATCGGGTTTATCGTCGAGATCAAACACCACCCGGGTGCTATCAGGGGATGGCCAGACACGCACACTATTAATAGTGTTTTGCGCCCACAATGGCAAGCTCACTGTAAAAACCATGAGGTAAATAAAAAGTTTAACTAAACCACGACTCATTTTGATAATCACTGCCTTAACTATTTTATTATCTATTATTTAGTTTTTCGACAATTGCTACACCACGCTCACTCGCACTGTTAATAACAATTTTACGCTCATCACCTACATAACTTAGCGTAGCATTTAGATCGGGAACAGGAATAAATTCTCCGCCTTTTTCCGGCCATTCAACAATACAAGTTGCCGTTTCTGAAAAATAATCACGAATTCCCATAAATTCAAGCTCTTCTGGGTCACCTAATCGGTATAAGTCAAAATGATAGACATTGCCACGCACAAGCTCGTAAGGTTCAACAAGTGTATAAGTGGGACTTTTAACCTTACCTGTATGACCAAAACCTTGCACTATACCGCGAGTAAATGTCGTTTTACCGGCCCCCAAATCACCATGCAAATAAATAACTGCGCCCTGTTCTATTATGGCAGCTAATTTATTACCCATAGCAACAGTGGCATTTTCATCGACTAAATGAAAATCAAAACTACACGACATGATTACCTCAAAATTTACGAAAAGCGCATATTTGTTAATCATACCAGATTATTTATTTAAGGTGATACTGCCTCTTTTTTAAAGATAAAAAAACCGGCCTGAGCCGGTTTTTAATTAGCATAGACTTTACAGCCCTAATTTCTTCTCAAGGTAGTGGATATTTGTACCACCGTTTTTGAAGTTTTCATCTGCAAGAATGCGTTTATGCAATGGCGTATTCGTTTTAATACCGTCGATTACCAACTCATTCAATGCATTACGAGCGCGAGCAATAGCAACATCACGGTTTTCACCGTAAGTGATCAGCTTACCAATCATAGAATCGTAATGTGGCGGTACCGTGTAATCAGCATAAATATGGCTGTCCCAACGAATACCTAAACCACCAGCTGGGTGAAAACGGGTAATCTTACCTGGTGATGGAATAAAGGTTTCAGGGTCTTCAGCATTAATACGACACTCAATAGCGTGGCCACGAATAACAACGTCGTCTTGAGTGAATGATAATGGCTGACCAGCGGCAATTTTTAGCTGCTCTTTGATTAAATCCACACCGGTAACCATTTCAGTCACTGGGTGTTCAACCTGAATACGGGTATTCATTTCAATGAAGTAAAACTCGCCGTTTTCGTATAAAAACTCAAACGTACCTGCACCACGATAACCAATTTCGATACACGCACGTGTACAACGCTCACCAATGAACTTACGTACTTCTGCAGTAATCCCTGGTGCTGGCGCCTCTTCCACTACTTTTTGGTGGCGACGTTGCATTGAACAATCACGCTCACCTAAATGAACCGCGTTACCTTGACCATCGGCCAATACTTGCACTTCAATGTGGCGTGGGTTTTCAAGGAATTTTTCCATGTAAACCATGCTGTTGCCAAAGAACTGCTTAGCTTCTTGCTGCGTAAGCGCAATCGAGTTGATTAACTCAGCCTCGTTGCGTACAACACGCATACCACGACCACCGCCGCCGCCAGCTGCTTTAATAATTACCGGGTAACCAATACGCTTAGCAATTTGCATGTTGCGTTCTTTATCATCCGATACCGGACCATCAGAACCTGGCACACATGGAACACCGGCTTTACGCATCGCTTCGATAGCTGATACTTTGTCGCCCATTAGGCGAATAGTGTCGCCACGAGGACCAATAAATACAAAGCCACTTTGCTCAACTTGGTCGGCAAAGTCGGCATTTTCAGCAAGAAAACCATAACCTGGGTGAATAGCGACCGCATCAGTTATTTCAGCTGCGGCAATAATGCGTGGAATGTCTAAGTAACTTTCAGTTGCTGCTGGTTTACCAATACAGATGGTTTCATCTGCTAGTAATACGTGCTTAAGATCGCGATCCGCCGTTGAATGCACAGCAACCGTTTTGATCCCAAGCTCTTTGCAGGCGCGCAATATACGAAGTGCAATTTCACCTCGGTTTGCAATGACTACTTTATCTAACATGAGAGTTGGCCTTTTACGTTGCGCTATTATTCAATGATGAATAAAGGTTGATCAAATTCTACTGGCTCGCCGTTTTCTACTAAAATAGCTTTTACTGTACCGGCTTTATCTGACTCAATTTGGTTCATCATTTTCATTGCTTCAACGATACATAATGTGTCGCCAACTTTAACCTGTGAACCGACTTCAACATATGCTGGCGCTTCTGGAGAAGCTGCTGCGTAAAAAGAACCTACCATAGGTGATTTAACTTGGTGTCCTGTAGGACCTGCCGCTGGTGCTTCAGACTCTGCTACAGGTGCTGCTGGTGCAGCCGCAGGAGCGGGTGCTGGAGCATATTGCTGTGGAGCAAATTGCGCGTATGCAGGACCGGCACTCATGTTGTTACGGTTAATACGTACTGATTCTTCACCTTCAGTGATTTCTAGTTCTGCAATACCTGATTCTTCTACTAATTCAATTAGTTTTTTGATCTTGCGAATATCCATAAACGACCCGCCTATTAGTTTGTTAGTTTAAATTTAGTTTGAGTTTTGCAATCGGCTCACCGCTGCATGTAAAGCAGCGTGATAGCCCATTGCACCTAATCCACAAATAACGCCTTGCGCCACATCAGAAAAATAAGAATGATGGCGAAACGTTTCACGTGCATGCACATTACTTAAGTGCACTTCAAAAAACGGAATATCAACGCTTAGCAATGCATCACGTAATGCGACGCTTGTGTGCGTAAATGCAGCAGGGTTAATAATGATGTAATCAACCGCTTGCCAAGCATCATGAATGCGTTCAATGAGCGCCTGCTCACTATTACTTTGAAAATGCGTTAACGCCACATCTAAACTATTAGCAGCGCTGTTTAACTCGCTCATAATATGCTCTAAAGAGTGCGAACCGTACTTATCGGGCTCACGCTTTCCTAGCATGTTTAAATTTGGGCCATTTATAACTAAAATCTTTAATTTTGCAGCCATAATACGCGATATATCCTATAAGTAATGAGTTAAGCGGTTACTAACTAATTTTTCACTAAAAAGTAAGCTGAAAAAAGTAAGATAGCAACAATTTCTCACGTTAACCAACTATTATAGTGATTTCGAAGTAAATAGCAGCAAAATACTGGTCTAATCTCTATTTTGGGGACGAATCTTAAGGGGGAATAATGGCACAACATTAACAATCATGTTGTGCCATATAGAATGGTTATTCAGCGCTGGCACGCACTGCAGCAAGGTGCTTAGCGAAATCATCCGCATTTAAAAAGCCAGTAACACGTTGTGCACTTAGCTCTTCACCTTGAGTATTGAAGAATAAAATACTCGGTAAACCAAACACTGAATATGCTTCCATTAGCTCAATTGTTTCATTATCGCTTTGGGTTAAGTCAATTTGAATCAGTTGGTAATGGCTAAACTCACTTTGTACTTGCGGGTCGGGAAAGGTGTAATGCTCAAACTCTTTACACGCTACACACCAGTCAGCGTATAAGTCCACCATAACCATGCGCCCTTCGCTATTTGATTGTGATACGGCTTGTTTAAGCTCAGCTAAATTGGCAACATGTTTAAACTCATTGTTTTGCGAGGTTGTTTGTAAACTCACGGCTTGTGTTGGCCAAAAATAGTTTTTGGTTAAATTAAAGCCGGTAAGCACTAATAAAACAGCCATAAACCACAATAAGGTTTTTAATTTACCTTGTGCTTGGGCGCTTTGCCAATAATGGAAATAAAGCGCTGTGGCGATAGCTAATAAGCCTGCCATAAGCATAATAATTTCAATATCTATAATGCGCTCTAGCAAAATAAGTGGCACAACTAACATAATAAAACCAAATAAAGTTTTAACTTGTTCCATCCAGCCGCCAGCTTTAGGTAATAGCTTACCTCCCGATGTACCTAATAATAACAGTGGTAAGCCCATTCCTAGGCTAAGTACGTAAAGTGTTAGCCCGCCGACTAGGTAATCGCCGCTTTGTGCCACAAATAATAATGCGGCTGATAAAGGCGCTGTAGTGCAAGGAGATGCAATAAGCCCTGATAAAACCCCCATCAAGAACACCCCAATATAATTACCGCCTTTTTGGTTGTTGCTCACTTGGGTTAGCTTGTTCATCATGCCGCTGGGTAACTTTATTTCATACCAACCAAACATCGACATAGCCAGCAGTACAAATAATAAGCTAAAGCTAATTAATACATATGGATGCTGTAAATAGCCTTGCACTTGCCCGCCTAACGCAGCAACCACAAGCCCTAATGCTGCATAGGTAACCGCCATACCTTGAATATAAACAAATGATAGGGCAAATGCTTTTTTGGTAGATAGGTTCTTTTGACCCGCAATTAAGCTAGATAAAATAGGGAACATCGGAAATACACACGGTGTAAATGCCAAACCCACACCCACGGCAAAGAAAATAGCTAAGTTAACCATTAAGCTTTGGCTAGCTAACTGCTCTGTAAATGTGAGCTCTTTATCAGGTGTTGATGCAGTTGCTGGTTTTTCTGCAGATTGGCTAAGTGCTGCAAATGCACTGCTTGCTGCGGTATTGTCATTAGTATTAGTTTCACTTGCCAGTACACTTAATGGAATGCTGATGATTTCAGGTGGATAACACAGCCCTGCTTTTGCACAGCCTTGATAACGCACCTTAACAACGCCATCTTCACTCACATTACTTAGTTTGCTGATAACGCTAAGAGAATTAAAAAACACCTCAGTTTTGCCAAAAAATTCATCTTCAATTATTTCACCAGCGCCCAACTCAGGCACGTCAATGCTGGCACCTTTGGCAATAATTTCTATTTTATCTTTATATAGGTAATAGTCATCAGCGATATCCCAACCAACAAATAACGTACTTCCTTGCTGGTCAAAATCAAATACAAACGCTTCATTTACCGGTAAAAATGTGTGCTGAGTCGGTTTTAGAAAATCATCAAGGGTATTTTGTGCTGCCCAAGCAGGCGCCATTAATACGCTTAATAAAAAAAATAAAATAAAGCGCATTAATGAAGCACCTCGTCCATCCAATTAAAGTAAGCCAAGTTACCCGTTGCCACATCAACAACTTGTATTTCTGGTACTTCGTAGCTGTGAAGATCTTTTAAGGTTAAAAATACATCGTTCATTTTGTCAGCCTTAGTTTTAATTAGCAGCTTTACTTCAGTTGCTTCAGCTACTTCACCTTCCCATATGTAAATAGAAGTCATGGCCGGTAAAATATTTACACAAGCGGCTAATTTCTTTTCAATTAGCGCCATAGCCAATAAACGGGCTTCATCGTTATCTTTGCAAGTGGTAAAAATAAGTTTAAATTGCGTTGTCATAGTGAACCTTTACTTGTTTACGGGGGTCTAGCCCCATAGTAGCTGATAGCGGGTATAATGTGTAGACACGAACTCTGTCTGCATTTTGGGTCTTTGCAGTAAATTGATTTAGACCCGCTACCTATAACTTTACTAACATTAACGTTTATTACTTACTCTTATTAGCTTGAAAATAGACCCGACAACCCTCACTTATATTTCATTAGCACCTTAATAAGTGTCATTTTTTTAGAGAGTCTTATGTTTAGAATTTTATTTTTGCTGTTTATCATCATCCCTATTATTGAAATTGCCTTACTAATTCAGGTTAGTGACGTGATAGGTGGCTTCGCAACAATCGCTTTAGTGGTACTAACCGCGATTGTGGGTGCGAAAATGGTGAAACAGCAAGGAATGGGCGCACTACAAAACGTACAAGTGCAAATGGCTCAAGGACAAATGCCTGCTAAAGAATTGTTTACCGGTATTTGCGTAATTATTGCAGGGGTACTTTTATTAACACCCGGCATTATGACAGATGTATTTGGCTTACTACTCCTTACCCCTGCTATTCGTAACAAATTAGCTGCAGGACTTGCTAGTCAAGCAACTGTAAGAATGAGCGCTAGCATGCATCAAACTGGCACTTCAGGGTTTTCGCAAACTCATCAATCAATGCATCACGAGCAAGATGAAAACCGCCCTAAGACCATAGATGGTGAATACGAGCGAAAAGATTAAAAATTTATCATTTTTTCTCTTGGAATTTTTCACTCCACCCCCATTAATGAAAGCAAATTAGATACACTTTTTTCTGTACTGTTCAGAAACTGTTAGGAGAACTAAAAACATGAACATTCGTCCTTTACAAGATCGCGTAATCATCAAGCGTCTAGAAGAAGAAACCAAGTCTGCTGGCGGTATTGTATTAACTGGCTCTGCAGCTGAAAAATCAACTCGCGGAGAAGTTGTTGCCGTAGGTAATGGTCGCGTTTTAGAAAACGGTGACGTTCGAGCATTAGAAGTGAAAGCCGGTGACACTGTGTTATTTGGCTCATATGTTGAAAAAACAGAAAAGATCGAAGGTCAAGAGTACCTGATCATGCGTGAAGACAATATTTTAGGCATTGTAGGCTAAACCTACTTTTCGTTTAACACACATTTTAAGAATTTAGAGGAAATTAAATATGGCAGCAAAAGAAGTACTGTTTGCAGGCGACGCACGTGCAAAAATGCTAACTGGCGTAAATATTCTAGCAAATGCAGTAAAAGTAACATTAGGCCCTAAAGGTCGTAACGTTGTATTAGACAAATCATTTGGCTCTCCAGTGATCACCAAAGATGGTGTATCTGTAGCAAAAGAAATCGAACTTGAAGATAAGTTTGAAAATATGGGCGCACAAATGGTTAAAGAAGTAGCGTCTAAAGCAAATGATGCTGCTGGTGACGGTACTACTACCGCAACTGTGCTTGCTCAGTCTATTGTAAACGAAGGTCTTAAAGCAGTTGCTGCGGGTATGAACCCAATGGATCTTAAGCGCGGTATTGATAAAGCAATCATTGCTGCAGTTGCAGAACTTAAAGCGCTTTCTGTTCCATGTGCTGATACTAAAGCGATTGCACAAGTAGGTACTATTTCAGCTAACTCTGATAAAGAAATTGGTGAAATCATTGCTGATGCAATGGAGAAAGTAGGCCGTAACACTGGTGTAATCACGGTTGAAGAAGGTCAATCACTAGAAAACGAACTAGATGTTGTAGAAGGCATGCAGTTTGACCGTGGTTACTTATCTCCATACTTTATCAACAACGCTGAAAAAGGCGCGGTTGAACTAGATAACCCATTTATCTTACTTGTAGATAAAAAAATATCTAACATCCGTGAATTATTACCAACATTAGAAGCGGTTGCTAAAGCAAGTAAACCTCTACTAATTATCGCAGAAGACCTTGAAGGTGAAGCGTTAGCGACACTGGTAGTTAATAACATGCGTGGTATTGTAAAAGTATCAGCGGTTAAAGCACCTGGTTTTGGCGATCGTCGTAAAGCAATGCTACAAGATATCGCGGTTTTAACTGGCGGTACTGTGATTTCTGAAGAAATCGGCCTTGAGCTTGAAAAAGCAACAGTTGAAGACTTAGGGACTGCTAAACGCGTAGTAATCACTAAAGACGATACAACAATCATTGATGGTGCTGGTGAAGAAGACGGTATTAACGGCCGTGTTGCACAAATCAAAGCACAAATTGAAGAAGCGACTTCAGACTACGATAAAGAAAAGCTACAAGAGCGCATGGCTAAATTAGCTGGCGGTGTTGCAGTAATCAAAGTAGGTGCCGCTACTGAAATTGAAATGAAAGAGAAAAAAGACCGTGTTGAAGATGCATTACATGCAACTCGCGCAGCGGTTGAAGAAGGTGTTGTACCAGGTGGCGGTGTTGCCTTAGTGCGTGCTGCTAGCAAATTAGCAGACTTACTAGGCGATAACGAAGACCAAAACCACGGTATTAAAGTGGCACTTCGCGCGATGGAAGCACCACTTCGTCAAATCGTTACAAACGCAGGCGACGAAGCATCTGTTGTTATTAACGCAGTTAAAGGCGGCGAAGGTAACTACGGGTACAATGCAGCCACTGGCGAATACAACGACATGATTGAAATGGGTATCCTAGATCCAACGAAAGTAACGCGTTCTGCATTACAATTTGCAGGATCGATTGCCGGACTAATGATCACCACAGAAGCAATGGTCGCTGAAATTCCTAAAGAAGAAGCGGGCGCTCCTGATATGGGTGGCATGGGCGGCATGGGTGGTATGGGCGGCATGATGTAATCATTCCCTCACACACCTAGCTCAAATAAAAACCCAGCTTCGGCTGGGTTTTTAGCAATAGAGATAAAATAAATTCACTAAGACAACAATAAAATTATCTCAGTGTATTCCAATGCAACTGAGTTCCTGCAAGCTATACCCAGAGTAAATTTTATTTAACATGATTAAGGATATTAAGTTGAATACTAAACCTGAAATAATCATCTCATCACTGGATGCAGATCGATTGTATGCGCTAATGGAATCATTACCTGCGAACAGTTTTGCGGGTGAAAAAGAACTTGAAGCAGAACTTGGTAGAGCTAACATAGTGGAGCCACACGAAGTTCCCTCAACCGTGGTAACCATGAATTCAACAGTGAACTTTGTTGTTGAGTCTACAGGTGAGGAGTTTACTTTAACGCTTGTTTACCCGAAGAATATTGACTCAAGTGGTAACAAAATATCAATCTTAGCCCCTGTTGGTAGTGCATTACTTGGCCTTTCACAAGGAGATCAAATTGAATGGCCAAAGCCAGGCGGAGGGTTAATAACAGTAACTATTAAAGAGGTAACTTATCAGCCTGAAAGAGCTGGTGAGCTTCACAGATAGTAGCCAAAACAAGCAGCGAAGACATTAGCTAGCACAACCAGTCACTGCTGCTTTTACTATTTATGATTGATCAGTGCTCTTACATGCGCAAATAAATCACTGGCTAACATTCCTCTTTGCCCTGATTGTTCACAGGCTATATCACCCGCCTTTGCATGTAACACAACGCCATAACATGCTGCCTCACTGGTATTTAATCCTTGAGCCATTAACGCCCCAATTATCCCGCTAAGCACATCACCACTGCCTCCTACAGCCAAACCGGGGTTACCATTTTCACATACCCAAGTATACTCTGTGTTATCAATTAGCGTACCTGCCCCCTTTAAAATAGAGGTCGCATGAAAGTTAATTGCACATTGTCGAGCATAATAGAAACGGTCAGCTTCAATATCAGTGGTAGTTAAGTCTAATAATCGTGCAGCCTCTGCGGGATGAGGCGTTAGCACGGTATTACTTAATTTATAAGAAGAAGATTGCTTAGCTAATAAGTTTAAGGCATCTGCATCAATAACAGTAGGCATATTATATTGTTGGCAATAGCGGATAACTTGCTCAAAGGTTTTTTGAGCCCACTCATCTTGACCTAAACCAGGACCAATAACTACACACGTTGACCACGCTAAAGCATCATCCAAATGTTCACTAGTTACCATAAGCTCTGGTCGCCCGATACTCACAGGTAAAACGGCACCTTCATGGGTATATACTTTTACCATTCCAGCACCTGCTCTTAATCCACTTTCCGCACTTAACCTAATAGCCCCTGCAGAGCCATGGTTTCCACCTATACATAATAATTTACCATGACTGCCTTTATGACTACTCACCAAGCGCTCAGGCAAAGGTTTAAAGCTGTCTATATTAATAATCTGAGCTGAAGGTGTGGCTAATTTCATAAATTGCTCGCCAACGCCTAAATCATCGAAGTGCAATTCCCCCGCATACTGCTTCCCTGTAGCTGTTGTGAGCCCTTGCTTTATCCCAACTAGTGTAACAGTTTTAGTTGCCATAATGGCTGCACCGTGGGGGCAGCCAGTATCTGCATTAATACCTGATGGTACATCAATACTAAGGATAGGTTTTGCACTTTGATTAACTGCTTTAATCATTTCAGCAAATTTTTCATGCACGTTATTAGTTAAACCTGTCCCAAGCAATGCATCAACTATGACATCACACTCATCAAGTACTTCCTGCGAAAAGTCACATAGTTGACCACCCGCATTAATCCATTTTTTTTGCGCTTTTGCTGCATCTCCAGATAAGACTTTATCCGGATTAATAGCACAAACAACTACATGCCTATCTGCTTGTTTAATTAACCGAGCTACCTCATAACCATCTCCGGCATTATTTCCATTACCTGTAATAACTAACGTCTGCTTTGCATTAAAGGTTTTCCAACAGCAAAAAACAGCCTCCGCGGCACGCTGCATCAGCGTGTATAGATCAGCGCCCTCAGCATGGACTGCTTGTTCTTCATACTCTTTTACTTGTTTTGATAAATAGGTCCATTGCTCGCACTTAGATGACGTTAGTAGTAATGACATAAAAAGCTCAATTTAATAAAAATACCTAATTTCATTTTGGGCTTAATAAATTCTTTTTCAAGTAAAACATAGTTAAGTAATTTATGAGGCTTTTTATTTTTGGAAGGATTAATTTTGTATAACGAGGATCACCATACAATAATAAGTAATAGGAGATCAGTGTAAAGAAGAGCTTATTTTTTACTTAAAGCCGGATGCTTTGCACTTTTCTGTATTTGGAGTCGGTGCTCTACTTCGTAGCGACAGCGCAGTAGAATGTCGTGGGCTCGGTTCTGGTCAATTCTCTTCCTTTAACCTAATAACTTTCACCTCGAACCTTCTTTTTACTTTATTCCAGACGTAAAAAAGCCCGACTCTTTTGAATCGGGCTTTCTTGTATTTGGAGCCTGGTAATGTCCTACTTTCACATAGCAAATGCTACACTATCATCGGCGCTGTTTCGTTTCACTAC
>NZ_LYRQ01000065.1:0-22185 GCF_001661605.1 Pseudoalteromonas sp. MQS005
TCATGATGGACTTGAACCATCGACCAATGGATTAAAAGTCCACTGCTCTACCAACTGAGCTAATGACCCGCTCTGTGTCTAACTGCCATTAATTCATCCTGAAGCTTGGGACCAGCTCGTCGTCCTGACTCGCGTTCATAAGACTGCGAAACTTCGTTTCGGTTCTTATTCACCCAACTGAGCTAATGACCTGCTCTGATTTACTTATAAAAAGTAAGGCTGCGTAAATCCGCCGATTATAACCATTCAGTAAAGAATGGTGGGTCATGATGGACTTGAACCATCGACCAATGGATTAAAAGTCCACTGCTCTACCAACTGAGCTAATGACCCGCTCTGGTTTACTTATAAAAAGTAAGTACGCGTAAATCCGCCGATTAGACCATTCTAATATAAAAAGAATGGTGGGTCATGATGGACTTGAACCATCGACCAATGGATTAAAAGTCCACTGCTCTACCAACTGAGCTAATGACCCGCTCTGATTTACTTATAAAAGTAAGTACGCGTAAATCCGCCGATTATAACCATTCAATAGAGAATGGTGGGTCATGATGGACTTGAACCATCGACCAATGGATTAAAAGTCCACTGCTCTACCAACTGAGCTAATGACCCGCTCATTGTGTTTGTTAACACATTGCGTAAATCCGCCGATTAAGACCAAACTTTATTAACAATAAAGAATGGTGGGTCATGATGGACTTGAACCATCGACCAATGGATTAAAAGTCCACTGCTCTACCAACTGAGCTAATGACCCGCTCTTTTTGTCGCATTTCGAGTGGGGTTACCATTCGTTTGCTGCGGGCGCTTATAATACTTATTTATAAAATGAGTGCAACCGAAATTGTCTCTTTTTTTAAGTTTTTATGTCTAGTTGAGCAATTTTAGACCGCTTATGACAAAAAGCAGTCTAATCAAGCATCAACATTTATTTTGATAAGCGATCTGTGGCTAATTTAGCAGCAGTTGTACTTGGGTACTGATTGATAAGCTCATTCAGTATTTTTTGTGCTTCTGCCTTCAAACCTTGCTCTTGTAAAAGTGTACCAAGCTTTAACATCGCATCTGGGCGTTTATTTGAATTTGGAAATTCGTTAACAACTACTTTAAAGTGCTCGGCTGCTTTTACACCGTCATTTTTAATCGTTAATAGTTGTCCCAGCCAATAATGTGCGTTTGAGGTGTACACTGAATTTGGATACGTTGTTAAGAACGCTTGAAATTCTGGAATAGCTTGGTCGTAGCGTTTATCTTTCATTATAAGCGCAACAGCACGTTCGTACGCTTCGTTTTCAGATAAATCGCTGCTGTAGCTCTGCTCATTACTAGGCTGTGTGTAGTCTGTTGTAGGCGCTGGAGCGGTCGGCTTTGCATACGCTTGGCTAACACGGTTCTCAATTTCTTGATATAGCTCGCGTTGACGCTGGAGTACTTTTTCAAGCTTATAGCTTTGCTCTTCAGTTACTCCGCGTATTTGACTCACTTCATCTTGCAGTAAATTGAGCTGTTGCTGTAACTCTACTTGTAAAAAATTACGCTGTTGCATCATATTTTCAAGTGTTGCTAAACGCTTTTCAATGCTTGACTGTGAACTTGCAGCTTCTGAAACAGGAGCGGGAGCAGCCATTAACTGGGTGCTCCCGCTCAATATCATGGCTGCCAAAATAATTTTCGGCTTCATAATATCTCTTATCTTAGTAAACTAGTACCGCACGGCGGTTTTTAGCGAAAGCTGCTTCTGTGCGAGTCTTAACCATTGGCTTTTCTTCGCCGTAGCTAACTACTGACATTTGGCTTGCAGAAACACCTAAGCTTTGTAGGTATTTTTCAACTGCTTGTCCACGGTGCTCACCAAGTGCAATGTTGTACTCTGGCGTACCGCGCTCATCTGCGTGGCCTTCAATTAATACTTTAACAGAAGGATTTTTAACTAAAAACTCAGCGTGTGCACGAAGTAAGTCTGCATATTTGCTTTCTACTGTCGCTTTATCAAAGTCAAAGTAGATAATTTGCTCTTGACGAAGCGCTTCGTACTTTTGACGAAGTTGCTCTTCTGCTTGTTGCTCTGGCGTCATTGTGGCTACTTCAACTGTATCCGTTGTTGTTTGCTCAACAGTTGCTTGGTTTGACTGGTTAGCTGCATTTTCGTCGATATCTGAAGATGAGCTACAAGCTGCTAGTGTCATTACTGGCACAGCAATTAGCAGGCCTTTAAGTATTTTGTTAAGTTGCATTGAGTAGATTCCTATTTTGAGTAAACCAGCAATTATTACTGTAAATATGGCGACCAAGCCGGTGCCTTTACTTGTCCATCAAGCACAGGTAAACGTGCTTTAAAACGGCCGTCCATCGATACTAGCGCAAGTACCTGTTTATTATTGTGGAGCGTGCTGTATATAATCATCGAGCCATTCGGCGCTATGCTCGGTGATTCGTCAAGGCGAGTTCGTGTTAAAACTTGAAACGCACCTGTAGCCAACTCTTTCTTAGCAAGATGATACTGTCCGTTAGTACGGTTTACCATCACTAATTCTTTTCCGTCTGGCGAAATAGAACCCGCTAGGTTCATGTCACCGTCAAAGGTTAATCTTTGCGTTCTGCCAGTTTTTAAATTTAACTTATAAATCTGAGCATTACCACCCCTTTCCGACGTAAATACTATATCTTCACCATTTGGGTACCACGAAGGTTCGGTATCTATACTACGATGGCGTGTTAATCGCGTCTCTTTACGTGTTAGTAAGTCTAATAAGTAAACCTCAGTTGCACCAGTTTTATCTTTTGACAGCACTAGCAGTAACTTTTTACCATCTGGCGAGAATTGCGGCGCGCCGTTAATTCCCTTGTAGCTGGTGATCAATTCGCGTTTACCCGTATAAATGTCTTGAATATAAATTTGGCTCTGGCGATTTTCAAAGGTTACATACGCTAACTTAGTACCGTCAGGTGACCAAACCGGTGACATTAATGGCTCTTTTGAACGCAATAATACTTGTTCATTAAAACCATCGTAATCAGCAACCACTAACTGATAAGGCTTTTCTTCGGTATCACGTACAATAACATAGGCTATTTTTGTTAAAAACGCGCCTTTTTCGCCAGTTAGCTTTTCATAAATAACATCACTAATGCGGTGCGAGTATCGACGAAATCCAGTTTCACCAATTACGCTTTGACGTGCTTCTAAAATATGGTCTTGGCTTTGAACAAGCTTACCGTTGCTCATCATTTGTGTTTCACCGCCAGTAATTTGACCGCGAATAACATCAACAAGCTCATAACGTACTAAGTAACGTCCGTTGGTTTGCTGTTCTACTTCACCCACTAAAACCGCTTCAACGCCTTTATTAACCCAAGCGCCGTAATCAATATCGCCGTCTTTATGTGGTTGTTGAGGCATTTGTGAAACGCTAACTGGCTTAAATTTACCACTGCGCATTAAATCAGCAGCAATAACATCGCTAAGCTGCTCTGGAATAGGGCCAATACCTTGGTATTTAAAAGGCACAATCGCAATCGGTCTTGCACCGTCTATACCTTCAGTAATAACAATTTCAAGTGCCGCGTGTGCAACGCCCTGAAACCCTAATATTAAAACTAAACAGGCTATTTTAATTTTGTTAAACATGTCATCCCTTAAAACTCTGGCGCGATGGTTATATTAATATTCTTTAATTGTTCGAATACGTCTTTATCTTTCGATACCGGTAATGTGTCAGCCATGCGAACCGCTCTTAAAGCAGCTTCACACACTAACTTATCACCGCCTAACGACTTAACCTGCGTAACCAAGCCATTAAACCCAAGACGGAGATTAATGCGGCATTGCTGGTTTTTCATTTTTTCATCAATTAATAAGTTTTGCTGAATACGTGCCATAATTAATGCACGGTATTTATCAACTTCACTCACTACTTGCTGTTGACGTATTTTATTGCGTGCAGCCTGCTCTTTGGCAAGTTGCTCTTGCAGTATTTGTTCTTGCAATGCTTGCTGACGTTTACGCTCGGCTTCTTCAGCACGTTTTTTACGCTCTTCTTCCGCTTTTTTAAGCGCGGCTTCTTCGGCTTTGCGTTTGTCGGCAGCCGCTTTAGCAGCATCTTCAGCCTCTTGCTTTTGCTTTTGCGCTTGTTTGGCTTTTGCTCGCTCACGCTGTTCTATTTCGCGGGCTTTTTTAGCTTGAGCTTCTGCTTCGGCTCTTTCTTTCTCTTTAGCTTTGCGCTGCTGCTCTAGCTTTTTAATGCGTCTTGCTTCAGATTCACTTTGCTTACGTGCGTCTGCTGCGCGGCGCTCTAAATCACGAATGCGTTTATCTTCAGCGCGCTTTTTATCTTCTTCTTTTTTGCGTAACTCAGCAATTTTTTTCTCAACCTGCTGTTGATCCACGGTCACAGCAGACACCGCATTTTCTGGCTCAGGAATGGCGGCATTAAGCGTCACTTCCATTACTTTAGGTTTAGGTGGATGAATGTTTGCTGATGCATACAAAAATCCCCCTAATGCTAAATGCAGTATTACTGATTTGATTAACGACGTATTCATATGACTACTTGGTCCCCTCAAAGGATTCGGTCATTAAGCCTACCGATGGTACACCTGCATTCTTCAAAAAATCCATAAGCAGTAACACTTCTTGATACGACACTTTACCTGAGCCTTTAATCATTACTGGGGTATCAGGGTTTTTCATTAGTTGTAGTTTAATTACAGCGGCTACATCTAATGCTTCCATTGGCTCTTCCGGATCAGTGCCTATGCTTACATAGTACTTACCTTGCGAATCAATAGAGGCAATAATGGGCGGCGTATCTTTGGTATCAACCAAGTCTGACTCTTCCATTTTTGGTAGGTCTACTTTTACGCCATGGGTTATTAATGGCGCAGTGGCCATAAATATAATAAGCAACACCAACATTACATCAATGTATGGTACTACATTAATTTCTGCGACTGGGCGACGCTTTTTACGCTGGTACATTCGCTTGAGCCTCTATTTGGGTAGCTGCTTGACGGTGTAAAATATTGGCAAATTCTTCCATAAAGTTAATGTAATGAGATTCTAACTTTTCAACTTTATTAGCAAATCGGTTATAGGCAATAACGGCAGGAATAGCCGCAAATAAACCCATTGCTGTTGCAATCAAAGCTTCTGCTATACCTGGTGCAACCATTTGTAAGGTTGCTTGTTTTACTTCACCTAAGGCAATAAAGGCATTCATAATACCCCATACTGTACCAAACAAACCTATGTAGGGGCTAATTGACCCAACGGTTGCTAAAAACGATAAGCTTGATTCTAGTTTTTCTATTTCACGAGAAAGCGCAACCCGCATCGAACGGTGTGTGCCTTCCATTACAATGCCTGCACTTTGAAAGGTATTTTTTTTGTGGCGTGCAAACTCTTTAAAACCTGAGGTGAATAACGCTTCAATACCCGTTGATTGACCACCGCGTGATGAAATTTCGTTATATAGCTTACTTAAGTCAACACCAGACCAAAAACGTTGCTCAAATTTTTTGGCATTTGCTAAGGCGTCAGAGATGGCTTTTTTACGTTGAAAAATAATAGCCCACGACATAACCGACATAGCAACCAACGCTAGCATTACTAATTGCACAAGCAAACTGGCTTCTAGAATTAGATCTAAAAAATTAAGCCCTGATCCCACGTTAAACTCCTAAATAATTAAAAACATCAAATTGATTTATTTGAGTAAGGTAACTTTGTAACACATTAGCCACCATTAAAGTTCAGCTAGTGTATCTAGTGTATTTCCTGCTGACAACGATATTGCTGTGAATAGCCAACAAAAAACGTTAAAAAAAATAGTTTTACTACTTAACTCTTGTTTTACTGTATAAATAAATAACAATAAAGCTATCTGTAAGCCCGCTTAACTTCACTAAAGAGTCACAAAAATACGCTGTTTATTCAAAATTAATGCATAAGCACTCATAAACACTACACGCTTACCTTAACGTAATAGTAAAACTAATACCGAACGTTTATATGTTAATATACATAAACAAAGCATTTCATTAACTTATAGAATTAATGGTTAATTAACATGCAACATTAAGTAAAAACAGAAAACCCCTGCTATTAGTTTTTTTAATCTGAAAATATAAATTTTCTAGTTTGAACAAATTCTGCCGCTTCGGTATTATTCTTCCATACCGAGCTAGCGCATTAAATGAAAGCTATTTCATTGAATCCAGTTCTTCGTAATATGATTTATTTCGTATTACTTTTTTACTTCTTGGGGTATGACCTCAATAAGTAAAACGTAGTTCCCTAGATTACTTCCTTAAACTTGTTGTTTGCCCGCATTATTTGCGGGCTTTTTTTTGCCCGCAATTTGTCAAATCAGCTACACTCGGCCTCAGTAACGTTACAGCAAGCGCACAATAGCCTGATATGTCTTAACGCTCAGTGAATTATTGGCAAAGTAAAATACGTCTAAGTTTAGCCTTTGCTCATACTAAAAAGCCACTGTCGTTAAAATGACAGTGGCTTTAGAAAGAGTCTAGTTATTCTGGTTATTTAATCTTTTTTAGGTAACAAGCCAAAATGGTGGTACGCATTATCAGAGACAATTCGCCCTCGCGGCGTACGCTGAATAAATCCTTGTTGAATTAAAAATGGTTCAATCACATCTTCTATGGTTTCTTTCTCTTCGCCTATTGCCGCGGCTAAGTTGTCAAGGCCAACAGGGCCTCCCATAAACTTTTCGATGATGGCGAGTAAATATTTACGATCCATGTAATCAAAACCGCTTTTATCAACGTCAATCATGTCGAGGGCTTGTTGAGCCACCTCGGCATTTACTGTACCGTCTGACTTTACTTGGGTGTAATCGCGCACACGGCGCAATAAACGATTTGCAATACGTGGCGTACCGCGCGAACGTTTGGCTATTTCGGCCGCGCCATCGTCACACATTTCTAAACTAAGATAATGCGCTGAGCGCCCCACAATATGTGATAAGTCTTCCACAGAGTAAAACTCTAAGCGTTGAACAATACCAAAACGGTCACGCAGTGGAGAAGTTAATGATCCCGCACGGGTAGTTGCACCAATGAGTGTAAACGCGGGTAAATCAAGCTTAATAGAACGCGCTGCAGGGCCTTCACCTATCATAATATCGAGCTGGTAATCTTCCATTGCGGGGTAGAGTATTTCTTCAACTTGCGGGCTCAAACGGTGAATTTCATCAATAAACAGTACATCACCTTCTTCAAGGTTAGTGAGCAATGCGGCTAAATCGCCCGCTTTTTCAAGCACAGGCCCAGACGTGGTTTTAATATTTACGTTTAATTCGTTCGCCACAATATTAGCAAGCGTGGTTTTACCTAAGCCTGGTGGGCCAAATATCAATAAGTGATCCAACGCTTCGCTACGACTGCGCGCAGCTTCAATAAATATTTCCATTTGTTGCTTAACATGCGGCTGACCACGATAGTCGGCCAATAACTTAGGCCTAATAGCACGGTCTATGGTGTCTTCGTTGGTTTTTTCAGCAGCATCTATTAAGCGATCAGCTTCGATCATAATTTACTCACAGCATTGATTTCAAAGATTCTTTAATTAGAACCTCAGTCGACATATCGGGTTTGCTTACTGATTTTACTGCTTTTTGCGCTTGTGGCAATTTATAACCGAGCGCCACTAACGCCGAAACCGCATCATCGGCCGCATTATTGGCTATAGTTGCATCGCTCGCTGGCTCTATTACGGCGCTATCGCTAAATGGGGTAAATAAGTCATTCCCCCAATTTTTTAATCTGTCTTTCATTTCGAGCACTAAGCGCTCTGCGGTTTTTTTGCCTACCCCTGGCAGTTTCACCAAAGCGGTAGCGTCTTCATTATTTACACAACTTACGAACTGCTGCGCCGACATGCCCGACAAAATGGCTAAGCCTAATTTAGGCCCTACTCCATTGGCTTTTAACAGCTCTCTAAATAACGCACGTTCGGTTTTATTGTTAAAGCCAAACAATAGCTGTGCGTCTTCGCGTACTACAAAATGAGTGTACACAATGGCGTTGTCGCCTACTTTAGGCAAATCGTAAAAACAGGTCATTGGCATTTGTACTTCGTAGCCAACGCCGCTCACTTCTAATAGTATTTCTGGGGGCTGTTTTTCAACTAACACGCCGTTTAAGCGACCTATCATTGTTATTTCCTTAGACGTCCTCTAACGGTTTTGCTTGCGCTACCCGCTAGTTTTATTAAATTTTGTTCAGAGTGGGCATGGCAAATTGCAATTGCAAGCGCATCCGCCGCATCGGCTTGCGGCGTACCTGGCAGTTTAAGTATGTTTTTAACCATATGTTGAACTTGCGATTTATCTGCCCCACCGTTACCCACAACGGCTTGCTTTATTTGCCGTGCTGAGTATTCAAAAACCGGTAAGTCGGCCATAGAGGCACCGACAATCGCAGCACCACGGGCTTGACCTAGCTTTAAAGCAGAATCAGGGTTATGCGCCATAAATACTTTTTCTATAGCAAATGTTTCAGGCGAAAATTGCTCTATAAGTTGCGTAATGCCCTGATAAATCATTTTAAGTCGGGTGGGAAAGTCATGATCGGCTAATTTAATACAGCCACTGCCTAAGTATGTAAACTTGGCACCTTGATGCGCAACCACACCGTAACCCGTTAAACGCGAGCCCGGATCGATCCCTAAAATTATGGCCAAACAGCACTCTCATTATTGTTATTTATTAATAGTGCTAATAATGCCAGAGCACTGTATAAATTACCAGTACAAAGCAAAAACAAAAATGCCTACTTAAAAAGTAGGCATTTAAACGCTATTTGGCTGGAAAGTTTACGCTAAAGCGCGCACTAAGCCTTGGGTATTTTGTTTAAGCGTACGGGCAATCATAAAATAGCCTAACCCAGCTACAAACACGCCGCCAGCAACGGGGCCTATAATCCAAATATTAGGATGCAGCTTACCCGCTAAATCAAACATTTGCTGCTGAACAATCAATAACGCAATATCGCTGAAAAATGCAGCCACCAGTCCGGCTAAACCGCCCAGTAATAAAAACTCATACAAGGTGGCATTTTTGATTAATCGGCTTTTAGCGCCTAACGTACGCAATATTACAATTTCTTGCATGCGCTCACCTAAGCTTGCTTGCACCTGCGATATAAGTACCAACGCGCCACACAACACCACAATAGCCAGTACAAAGCCAATAGCTAACGACACTTGCTCAATAGTCGATTGAATTTGTTTAACAAAGTTGTCTACATCAATTGCTGTAATAGTGGGGTATGTACGTAATAACTGGCTAAAGTCGCGCTTTTGCTCAGGCTCAATGCGTACTGATGAAATATAGGTAGCCGGAAAGTCGCTTAGTACATCAGGGCTTAAAATAATGAAAAAATTAGGTTTAAGCGTGGCCCAATTAACTTTACGTACACTGGTAATTTTAGCGTCGAACGACTGCGCACCAATTAAAAACGTGAGGGTATCGCCCATTTTCACATCAAGGCGCTTCATCATCGACTCTTCAAGTGAGGCCTCAGCTACTGCGTCATAGCCAAACCACTGGCCATCTATAATGTCATTTTGTGAGGGGACTTCGTTAAGCCAAGTTAAGTTAAGCTCGCGGCCAATGCCTGAGCGGGCTTCTTCGTCTTTTTTCTCGTTGTCTTGCAATGACACTTCACGTGCTACTGCTTCGCCATTTACTGCATTCACGCGGCCACGAATCGTTGGGTAAAACTCCGACACTTGAATGCCTTTTTGCGCTAAGTATTCATTTACCGGATCCAGCTCATTTTGCGTAATATTAACCAAAAAGGCATTAGGTGCATCACTTGGCAATTGAGACTGCCAATCCGAAATAATGTCGTTTTTTAGCACAATTAAAAACAACAGTAATTTAATCGCTAGCGAAAAACTAATTAGCTGCACCGCATTAACGTTGGCGCGCTTTTGAATAGACGCAATAGCCAACGACCAGCTGTTACCTGGCTTTAAACCAAGCTTTCGGCCCCCGCCAAATATTAATTTAGAAATTAAAAACAACACTAGAATAAGCGCAAGCGTTGAGGCAAATAAAATAAGGGTAATTTTAATATTGTTACTAAATAACCACATTAATAAAAATACCGTTAAGGCGCTAAGCCCTAAATGGATTTTACTTACCGCAAGGCGGTCGCCTAAATTACGGCGAAGCACTCTAAGTGGTGGAATATCAAATAAATCTAACAATGGCTTAATAGAAAACATAACCGCACAAATAACCCCGGTGCTAATAGCCACTAACCACGGTTTAAACCCTGCCATAGGCAATTCGGTTCCCATGCTTTTTGCAAGGTAACCAGTTGCAACTTCTTGTAAGCCGTAACCAATAGCAAGGCCAACGACTACTGCCATGGTACACACCATTAATAAGTGCATAAGGTAAATTTTGCGGATCATGTCGCGGCTGCCACCTAAGGTTTTCATCATTGCGACTGGGTCATATTGGCGCTCACAATAGCGCTTAGCCGATACTGCAATAGCAACCGCGGCTAATATAATGCCCAGCAAACCTGCTAACAATAAAAAGCTTTCGGCTCTGTTTAAACTGTTTGAAATAGGCGACTGGCGGTCTTTAACACCATACCAATTTTGATTTTCTTTGAGTTGCGGCTTTAACCAATCGTAAAAACTGTTGATGTCGCTTTCATCACCTGCGTATAACTGGCGGTAAAATACGCGACTGCCTGGCTGTATTACTTCGGTTTTTGCCACATCATCTATGTTTATGAGCACCCTACGGCTACTAGAGAACACATTAAATGGCGCATCGGGTTCTTCTACAATTACCTTTTCAACATTAAATAACGCTGCGCCTAATTCAACTTGGTCGCCTACGTTTATGTTTAAGCTATAAAAAACTGATTCACTTAACCATACATTACCAGGGCTTGGCGCACCGGGGGCAACCTCGGTTTGAGCATTTAAACCCGACTTAACTTTTAATTGGCCTTTAAGCGGGTAACTGTTTGATGCCGCCTTTACCGAGCTAAACTGCATTTGATCGTTTGCAAACAGCATAGTGTCAAAGTACACCATTTGTGCAGTTTGTAAGTTTTGTTGTTCTGCTTTGGTTATAAAGGCGGTATCTATGGCGTGGTTGCTGGCAAGAACACGATCTGCCGCTATAAATGCACTGCTTTTTTGCGCAATACTTTCTGCAATTCGCTCAGTTACCATAGATAAAGTAAGCACGGTTAATACCGCCAGTGCAATGGCAGCACTTATTACGGTTAGTTCACCACGGCGAAACTCACGAGAAAATAGTTTAAGCGCTAATTTAGCCCACATTTGCCATTTCCTCTGTTGAATTTTGTACCAGCTCCCCCGCCTCTATTTGAATAATGCGTTCACATTTTTGTGCTAAGGCTTCATCGTGAGTGACTAAAATGAGGGTTGTACCGTTTTGCTTATTTAAATCAAATAATAACGACTCAATCATATGGCCATTTTTGCTATCTAAGTTAGCTGATGGCTCATCGGCAAACAATATTTTTGGCGAACCAACAAATGCACGGGCAATCGCAACACGTTGTTGCTCACCACCAGATAACTGCGACGGGTAATGATCAACCCGATGGCTTAAGCCTACTTTTTCAAGCAAAGCGAGCGCTTGTTCTTTGGCGTCTTCTTTACCTGCAAGCTCTGCCGGTAGCATCACGTTTTCAAGTGCAGTTAAACTTTGTACCAACATAAAAGACTGAAACACAAAGCCAACTTTTGCAGCTCTCAGTGCGGCCCGCGCTTCTTCGTCTAATTCGTGCAGCGGCTCCCCATCTAACATTATTTCGCCGCTGCTTGCCGTATCAAGCCCTGCTAATAAACTTAATAAAGTGGATTTACCTGAGCCCGACGTGCCAACAACAGCAACAGACTCACCGTGCTTGACATTAAAGCTGATGTCGCTGAGGATGGACAACTCACCTTCAAGGGTAGATACAACTTTAGACAAACCATTTACTTGAATTATATTTAATTGAGAAAGCGCTGACATATGACTCATTCAATCCTACGTTTTGTATTTATTTTATTTTTAGTTATTAACCCGCTTACTGCGGCAGCTAACAACACGATTTTAATACTTGGTGACAGTTTAAGCGCAGCCTATGGCTTAAAACAAGAACAAGGCTGGGTGCAATTGTTACAAGATAAATACGATGCCGAGCAACGCAATATCAACTTAGTTAATGCCAGTATTAGTGGTGAAACCACTGGTGGCGCCCTGCGCAGACTTGATGCATTGCTTGAGCAATATCAACCAACTCATGTGCTCATAGAGCTTGGCGCTAATGACGGTCTACGCGGTTTTCCAGTTACTAAAATGCAAGACAACTTGACCGCTCTGATTGAAAAAAGCCAAGCAATAGATGCACAAACCGCGCTAATGGAAATTTATATTCCACCTAACTATGGCCCACGTTACAGTAAAATGTTCACCGATAGCTTTGCCAGTGTTAGCAAAGCCACAGGCTCGTATTTAATGCCGTTTTTTGTACTTAAAGTAGCAGGCAAAAGCGAGCTAATGCAAAACGATAACTTACACCCTAACAAAACTGCGCAACCAATACTACGAGATGAAATGTATAACACGATCAACCAATGGTTAAATAAAGAGTAAAGCCGTGTAAAACTTCTGGCGCAAGCGCTTAATATTAAACGCTTGCGCAATAAACATCCAAACAAACAAAAGCTTATTGATTTTTTTAAAAATACACGTACTATTGCAGTCGAAGTCGGTATGTGGCGCAGCTTGGTAGCGCACTGTCATGGGGTGGCAGGGGTCGAGAGTTCGAATCTCTCCATACCGACCAATTAAATCAATACCTTACCTCTATTTATAAATCTTTGTTTAAAGCCTAAACCGCTCTGTGTAGCCAATGTGTAGCCACTCTTTTGCTTTTTATAGTCGGGAACTAAAAATTTATCTCTTTAATCGTTCGCGCGTACTGGTTGCGAATCTCCCTTTTACGGTGTCTGAAAATACCCTAAATAAACTTAGCTAGTTTAGTGTATTGCTCTAAGCTATTACGTAAGCCCCACACACCCGAAAAGCCGTTTCTTTGTAGATACCTAAATAAACTTTTACGCGTCCAGCTGTTACCCCAGCTTGTTTTTAAGTCATTGCTATTTAAGTAATTAACTAACAATTCATAACTTGGGTTTTTATACTTATGTGAACCACTCAGCACTAGCGCTAACGCTTTAAATATCTGCCTGTCATTGTTAAGTTTATCAAATCGTTTCATAAATCCCCCTGCTTTGATTTCTTATTATACCCTTTTTAGTTAAGTTACAGGTAAGCAATGCCTATTTCGAAGAAGGGTAAGCACAGCTTTGTACTGGTAGGTTTAAATAGCTTGAATTTGCCTCATTCTTTTGTAACTCTGAAATAATTACAACTACTAAGGAAGGTTATGTTTCTATCAGATAGCTCACAATCAAAAGCTTCAAATACTAAAACTGAATGGACTTTAAATGAGAAGGGTCTAACGAATAACTTTACGCAAACAACTTACGAGATTGACTGCCTCAGCTTTTCATTAAAAAAAGAAGGTTACAAAGGGGTCGCATCAATTTTTTATAAAGATAATTTTCTTTGTAATTTAACTACACTGTATAGCCAAGCTGGTATTTATAAAAAGCATGGCTTGAGTGAAAGTAAAATCGTAAATAATAATACTGGTGAAAGGCTTATTGATCTAAAAAATAATGAGCTTTACCTTACTACTACATCACTTCGCTATGAGTCAAAAGATTACGGTGTTGCAGGATTGCGAACCGTTAAAAATATCGCATCATATGACGTTCTTTTTTATGGGAAGCATTTAACTAATGTATCAGAAACAACTGCTCAT
This sequence comes from Pseudoalteromonas sp. MQS005, assembly GCF_001661605.1. Taxonomy (NCBI): domain Bacteria; kingdom Pseudomonadati; phylum Pseudomonadota; class Gammaproteobacteria; order Alteromonadales; family Pseudoalteromonadaceae; genus Pseudoalteromonas; species Pseudoalteromonas sp. MQS005. The sequence continues at coordinate 13,909 of NZ_LYRQ01000065.1, forward strand.
AAAATAGAGTCGGCTAAAGATATATATTTAAAAATCAAATTATCTACCATGCAAAATAAAGTTAAGGACAATCAGATTAACCTTGATGCCAATAAGCAAGAAAAAGCCCTTATCGATAAAAGTTATAGAATAATCCGAAGCCCCAGTGAAGTTATTCTTACCACTGAAACAGCATCGAATTTAAAAGTAATAAAAAGGCTGGACGTTATAACGGCCGAGTGTGCTTATGGCATGAATATATTCAAAGATGTTTTGACTAACCTCACTGACACCTTTGGCGGCAGAAGTAACAGCATACAAAACACGCTAAGAGATGCCCGCAAAACAGCCTTGGCGGAGTTAAGAAAAGAGGCCTTTTCATTAGGTGCTAACGCGGTAATTGGTATCGATTTAGATTACAGTGAAATATCAGGTGGTGGGAAGTCTGGTATGTTATTTATTGTTGCTTCTGGCACTGCGGTAATAATTGAGGATTAAATTTAATTATTTAGTTAGCTGATAGCGGCGTTAATAAAATATAAAAACGCCGCTTTTAAAATTAGTTAATACTCATTTGAGGTGCTGCGCCATTGGTAAACGTGTAATTTGAAACAATGCCGTCATCAAACAATATATCTAATGTTTTTTGAGTGCCTTCGGTTTGAACTTTCATAGTAAACACATAAGATTGAGCTTTTGATGTACCTTGAGAGTAAAAATAAAGCCACTTTATTTGGTTGCCATTAATAACCGTTTTTGAGTACGGTTCACCAAACCAATCTGCTACCTGCTCTTTAGTTGTAACTCCCTTATCTATTTGATCAACTTTATCCGTTTTAAAGTCGCTGCCCGTTGTGTAATTAGCAGTAGCGCAAGCCGTTAGAAGTAAAGCACATAATATTAAAATTCCATATTTCATAGCTGTTCCCTTTTCGTTAAATGAACCATAAAAATATACAAGCATGTGAATATTTACAACTATTTAATTAGTTAAGCCATACCTTCACTCTTAACTACTCCTAATATGTTGATTCTAAAATCATAAAAAGCTGTTAAGTTAAGTATTAAGGAAAGCAAACGGGTCAAATCTTGACTTCAGACATCACAATTCTTAACTGTTCAGTAATCGCTTTTAACTACCTTCCAAACTATAACAAAATAGCACTTAAAAAATCCTTTGATAATTTCACAGACTAAAACTTTGCTTGCATACGACACGGCGACAAAGCGGGTACCGTATGTGTTAAGACTTCAGGCAAAGTTTATTTTGGTAGCCAGTGATACACATAAATAGGCGTTTGGTAAAAATCTTTAAACTTGATCACTTTAGTTGGTTTATATCATGGCAAAGCGAAGGTGTTACTCACAATGGTGCTGTTTTTAAGCACGTGTTGTTTTAACTTTTCTTCAAGCGCTGCCATACCATCAGGTAACATACCAGAGAAGACGCTGTACTAAAATCAGCACTTTTAAAGTTGTTACAATAAAGTGTAGGTTATTTAAACCCAAGCTATACTTAATAAGCATTACAACCAACATTCCCCAAACCTAAATAAATCAATGCACCTTTTTCAACCATGATGACTCGCTAAAATATAAGAAGAAATTATTAAAATGGGTATTTAAATAACAGGTTCTTCCTCTAAGTTTGCTGTTCATTACTTGTTCGACTATTACTATATTATGGGAACTAAATTTACTTGCGGGATGCTTGATGGACCTTAAAAAAGTAAATAAAAAATCTAACTTACCAAGTTTAACTGTAAATATGGATGAAGCATTTTTAACTCAACTAGTTAATTGTTTACCCATGGGGGCAATGGTAGTCAATACTGATGCTCAGATCCTTTTTGCCAATAATCAACTATCTGAAATACTAGGCTATGAGGATTCAGAACTCATAGGGATGAACATAGATAATTTACTTCCAGCTCAATTTAAAGCCAATCATACCCACTTGATGAGTCAGTTTTTTGCTAACCCTCGAAAACGCTTAATGGGTGAAGGCCGTGAGTTATTTGCGAGTCAAAAAAATGGTAAGCAAATCCCAATTGAAATAGGTTTAAACCCAATACAAGGACAACAAGAATTAGTTTTAGCCACACTGGTTGATATATCGCAAAGGCTGCGCGCAAATAATATGTTTCAACGATCTATTCAGGCTGCGCCACATGGTGTGTTAATAGTTGACCAAGCAGGCATTATACAAGCGGTTAATCAATCGTTATGTAAATCTTTTGGTTACAGTGAAATAGAACTACTCGATAAAAAAATGGAAATGTTATTACCCCAGCGCTACCAAGGACATCACTCAGCACTTCGTCATTCATTTCACCGTGAACCCAGTGTAAGAAGTATGGGAGTAGGCAGAGATTTAACCGCGTTACACAAAGACGGTAAAGAATTCCCCGTTGAAGTGGGCTTGAGCCCTTTTATAAATACCAATGATGAAGACATGGTGTTTGTCTCGTTGTTAGATATAACAGAACGAAAACGAATGGAAACTGAGCTAAAAGAAAATAACACTAGCCTGAAAGAGTTTACCTATGTGGCCTCTCATGATTTACGCTCTCCATTGCGTGGCATTTCAAACTTAATTGAATGGATAAAAGAAGATTTAGGCACTACCACGGCTGAAGTAGAGTACAACTTAACGCGTATTGATGATCGTATTCATAAAATGGAGACGTTAATTGATAATTTATTGGCCTATGCAAGGGCGGGGAAAGCTACCCAAGATACTCAAGTAATCGATATGCATAAATTAATTTCTAACGTTACCGAACTATTAGATTTACCGGCTGGAATGAAGCTTCATAAAGACATTCAATTAGATACTATCGTCACTGCATGGACGCCACTTGAAACCGTTGTCCGCAATTTATTAAGTAACGCCATTAAACATCACGACAGTAAAGAGGGAACTATAGAGATTCGTTGTGTAGCAGAAAATACGCTTTGCCATATAACCGTTACTGATGATGGGCCCGGTATACCAGCAGAGGCTTACGAGCGTATTTTTAGCTTATTTCAAACAACCTCTGATGATAAGTCGGGCTCAGGTATTGGGCTGTCTATTAGTAGGCGCCTCGCACAAGCTCATGGTGGACGGATTTCAGTTAGCTCAAATGAACCGCAAAAAGGGTCTACATTTCATGTTTGGTGGCCTCGCTTTGCAAGGAAAGAGAATTTATGATTAAAAATCTATCTATACTGCTTGTTGAAGACGACGATGTTGCAGCGGAAGCCGTTACAAGAAGCCTAAAAAAAGTGGATCCTAAAATTAAAATAATTTGGAAACAAAATGGAAAGCTGGCGTTAGATGCTTTACGAGAAAAAGCACAACAAAAAGAAATATCAGAGCCCTACTTAGTATTGCTAGACCTGAATATGCCAGTGATGAATGGGTTTGAATTTTTAGAGCATATTCGTAAAGATAAAAAATTAAACGATACTGTTGTATTTATACTCACGACCTCCAATGAGGATAACGATCGTACTCGCGCGTACCATAACAACGTAGCAGGTTACATGGTTAAACATGCAATTGGCCCGCAGTTTGCCAAATTAGCGACACTTATGGATGCTTATATACATGCCGTTGAGCTTGAATAAGCCATTTTGCAAGAGATATGGATATGATAACTTCAATTGATAATTTTGAAACCTGCGACAGTATTAACCTACTCATTGTTGATGACGATGCGGTTGATAGAGAACAAATACGTCGTATGATATCTCGCTCAAATATACAGGCGAAAATTTCAGAGGCATCCTCTATTGAAAGCTCGATGTCTTATCTTGAACATGGTGAGTTTGATTGTGTCATAGTTGATTACCGATTAGGTATCGGATCGGGGCTTACCCTGCTAAATAATATTAGAAAGACTGAAAATAACCACTGTGCTGTGATTATGATCACGGGCTTAGGAGATGAAAAAATAGCAGCAGAAGCTATGCGGCTAGGAGCAAGCGATTATTTACTTAAAAATCAATTAAAAAGCGATCAGTTGATACACTCTATATCTAGCTCCATTCAACGTGCAAACTTAGAAAAAAAACTCCATGACATGGCACACTACGATAGCCTAACAGGCTTAGCAAGCCGCCCTATTTTAATTGATCAACTCCAACAGGCCATTACATCTGAGCAAAAGCTCGCCGTTGCCTACTTAGATTTAGATAATTTTAAACCCATTAATGACAAATACGGTCACGAAACCGGTGATTTCGTGTTAAAAACCATTGCCCAAAGACTAAAAAGCACATTACGCAAAGAAGATACACTCGCGCGTATTGGCGGAGATGAGTTTATCTTTTTATTAAGAGGGGCTGCGCACACGATACAAGAATATGAGACTCTGTTACAAGAGGTGCTGATTGAGGTAAACGACCCAATAAAATTAGCAGAGTTTTCGTGTTCTGTTCAAATTTCAGCCAGCATTGGCGTTGCACTTCCTAATAATGATGGCTTAAGCTGTGATGACGTTTTACGCCGAGCCGATCAAACCATGTACCAAGCAAAAAGATCAGGAACAAACCGGGTTCTGTTTTTTGATCCAGAAGAAGAAAGCCTAAGGCATGCAAAACATGATTTATTATTGGCTGCTGAGAAAGGTATTGCCCGCAAAGAATTTATTTTACATTATCAACCAAAGGTCAATTTGATGGATCACCAGTTGATTGGCGTTGAAGCCTTAATACGCTGGAACCACCCTACTTTGGGTTTACTTTACCCTGGTCATTTTTCAGAGGCATTAGAGCATCCACACATTGGTATATTAATTGGTGAATGGGTACTTGCTGAAGCCCTAAAACAGCATAAAATTTGGACAAGAAATCATCTTTCTATGAGTGTAAACATCTCTCCAGCTCATTTACTTAGTGAGGGCTTTGTTGAAAACCTCAGAGAGTTACTCATCAGCACTAATAATATAAAACCAAAAACCCTCGAATTGGAAATTTTAGAGAGCACCACAATTGGAAATGTTGACCAAGCAGTCGACGTTCTCAATGGCTGTCGAAATTTAGGGGTAAGTATTGCGTTAGATGACTTTGGCACAGGTTACGCTTCGTTGAGTTATTTAAAAAAATTACCTTTAGATACACTAAAAATAGACCAAAGCTTTGTTAAAAAACTCCTATCAGACCAGGAAGACAAGTCCATCGTTACGTGTATCGTGGCGCTAAGTAAAGCATTTGGGTATAACCTAGTAGCAGAGGGAATAGAGTCACAAGAGCTCGAAAAAGTGCTTATCGATATGGGTTGCTATCATGGGCAAGGCTATTATATTGCCAAACCAATGTCTGCAGAGAAGATGAACTTATGGATAAAAAATATGACATCAACTAAACACTGACCCTAAATAATATTCCTCTATTTGGGTTGCCAGTGATACACATAAATTGGTGTTTGGTAAAAATCTTTAAGCTTGATCACGTTAGTTGGTTTATATGAAGGCAAAGCAAAAGTGTTACTCACAATAGTGGTGTTTTTAAACAAGTCATGTTTTAACTTATCTTCAAGCGCTACCATACCACCTGGAAACAAGTAACATACCAAAGTAGACGCAGCATTGAGATCGGCACTTTTAAAGTCTTTTCGATAGAGAGTAAGGTTATCTAAACCCAAACTATATTTAAAAAGCATTGAAACCAACCAAGGAAACCAAGATAACTCATAGCCAATAACCTGTTTATTAGGGTGTTTTTTGGCAACCGCTATAACGAGCGTTCCCCACCCTGAACCTAAATCAATTAATGCGCCCTTTTCATCCATGTTTATTTCAGCAAGCATAACTTGGCGCGCTTTGCTTGAACTCATCATCGGTGAAATTCCCGTTTTTAGCGTACCCCAAACAATAGAGAAGGCTATTAGAAGAACTAAAAAGAAAAGTGCGATAGCAATAAAGTCCATACTACTAACCTCTGTTAACTGTTGAATAGTCATGATTTCTCTTGGTGATTATTCGCTTTTACATAGTAAAACCATTACATAGCGTGCCATTTGTGTAAATTTATTTTAAATTTAACAGCTGTTTAAAATAAACCACAAAAAAAGCGCCATTTGGCGCTTTTTAGATTAGTAGCAAGGAATTAATGCTTACGCCCTACACCGTTGCGCACCATGTCTTGGCCGCTTTGGAAAATCTCTTCGGTAATTTCGCGTGCTAATAAAAGTTGTTGCTTGTCATCAAACACCGCGACAAAACGGCTGCCGTCAGCATTGTTAGTTGCCATGCCCACGCCTGCTACGCCGGTTAAACCTAAGCCGCCGTTTTCAACTTGCAGTAAAAAGCTTTCAAGTTCAGCGAGGGTGTCGATTGCCGTTAGTTTGTTTTCCATTGTGGTTGCTCTATGTGTTGCTCGCCATAGCGAGTCTGTCAATAATATGCGGCTATTTTACAGCACACAGTAAAAACTTAAACCACCTTATAGGCAAAGTCATAACAACATTCTGTAAAGCAAAATTAAAAGTATTGGTAAAAACCCCGCAAATGCGGGGCTTTAAGTATTAGCTTTGCTTCATTGTGCCTTGTTGTTCAAGGCGGGTATGCCAGCTGAATGCTTCTTCTAAAATATGAGGCGTATGGCCGCCACGTACACAAGCACGCTCGTAGTAATCAAGCATAGCGTTGCGATAATCTGGGTGTACACAGTGTTTAATTACTTCAACAGCCCGTTCGCGTGGCGCTAATCCACGTAAATCAGCAAGGCCTTGCTCGGTTACTAAAATATCAACATCGTGCTCGGTATGATCGACATGGCTTACCATAGGTACCACGCTTGAAATAGCGCCGCCTTTAGCAATTGATTTAGTTACAAACACCGATACATGCGCATTACGTGCAAAGTCGCCTGAACCACCAATGCCGTTCATCATTTTAGTACCACACACATGAGTTGAGTTAACGTTGCCATATATATCAAACTCAAGTGCCGTGTTAATTGCAATAATACCTAAACGACGCACAATTTCAGGGTGATTCGACATTTCTTGTGGGCGAAGTACTAATTTATCGCGGTACTTTTCAAGGTTATTAAATACTTGTGCGTTACAACGTTCTGATAAAATAATTGAACACCCAGAGGCAAAATTAAGTTTACCCGCATCAATTAAGTCAAAGGTAGAATCTTGTAGTACCTCTGAGTACATAGTGAGGTCTTTAAAATCTGAGTCTAATAAACCCATCATGACTGCATTGGCTATGTTACCAATACCCGCTTGTAATGGGCCTAAGTTTGCAGGCATACGCTCTTGCGCTACTTCTTCTTTAAAGAAATTAACTAAGTGACGTGCAATAGAGGCGGTATCTGCATCTGGGTCGGTTACAGTTGAAAATGAGTCACTTTGATTGGTAAATACAATACCCACAATTTTAGCCGGATCGATTGGAATAGCAGTACTACCGATACGGTCATCTACTTTCACTAGCGGCACTGGAGTACGCGTAGGACGATACGATGGAATGTATATGTCGTGCAGCCCTTCAAGCTCTGGCTGATGTAACATGTTAATTTCTACAATTACTTCTTTAGCAAAAATAGCAAAGCTTGCTGAGTTCCCCACTGACGTTGTAGGTACTATGTGGCCTTCTTCTGTAATAGCTACGGCTTCAATGACCGCTACATCTGGCATAGTTAACTGATGATTACGTAACTGTTCAACAGTTTCTGATAAATGCTGGTCAATAAACATGACCTCACCGTTGTTAATTGCTTTACGTAATGTGCTGTCTACCTGAAATGGCATACGACGCGCTAACGCACCTGATTCAGTAAGTAGCTTATCTAAGTCGTTACCTAATGATGCCCCTGTCATTAAGTTAATTTTCATTGGACTTTTACTTACACGCTCGGCAAGTGCACGTGGTACAGCTTTCGCTTCACCAGCACGCGTAAAGCCACTCATGCCCACGGTCATGCCGTCTTTAATAAATAAACTGGCCTGCTCTGCAGACATCACTTTGTTGTGTAAATCACTACGACGAATTCGTTCTAATTGCATTTGGAACCCCTTAAACCCCATTATTATTTGGGCGCTATTCTAAGTATTTCCTTATGCTTCGTAAGCTAGACCTAAGTCTCATTTACGCATTGTTGATATAAAAACATCGTAAAACGCCTTAATTTTGTACACTTAATAACTTAACTTATTGCTGTTATTGGGGTTAGAATATCAAAAGATTTATTCAGTGATTTAACTAAACAAGCTTAAAAGAAAATATAATTAATTTAAATCAATTGCTTATAAATTCAGACAGGAAAGCTGAGATTATAAATTGTATAAAAATAAAG
>NZ_LYRQ01000066.1:0-21958 GCF_001661605.1 Pseudoalteromonas sp. MQS005
AATTGTATATTTGGTTAATCTGTCGTTAATATAATAAAGAATCAAAAACCCAAAATCATAAATCACTGAATTTAAAAAATTTAATATTTGGTATAAGGCTTGCTTTGAAATAACCAGCAATCATAAAAGGATAATTTAAATGTCTGTTAAAATTGAAGACCGCCCTATTGAGCAAGTTCGTGAGCAAGTGATTGATCAGCTCATTTATAACTACAGCCATGGTGTTATTTCTGTAGAAGCATTTGAAAGGCGCTTAGACGACGCCATGGCAGCGAGTGACAATAAAGCACTTATGGATCTCGTTGAAGATTTAACCTTAAATACTGACCAACAATATAAGGCGCAAAAGCACTCTCAGTTTGCACCTAATTATAGCGCGCAGCATGAGACTGATGAAGAGCCACTTACATTAAGAAGCATTCTTGGTTCGAGTGAACGAAGCGGCCAATGGGTAGTTCCTCAAAACATTTATATAGAAAACTACATGGGGTCAATCAATCTTGATTTTACGGATGCTATTTTTACCCACCAACATGTCACTATTCACGTTAATTGTTACTTTGGCAGCGAAGAAATATATGTACCAGAGCACGTTAATGTAGTTTCTAAAATGTTTTGTATTTTAGGCAGTTTTGAAAATAAAACAGTGTCACTTAATAAGCGCCAAGGGCCAACGATTCACATTGAAGGAAAAACTGTTTTAGGCTCTGTGGAAGTTAAAGTTAAGCGCACTATTAAAGAAAAATTTATTAGCTTTGCAAATGATCTAAAAACTCAACTTGGCATAAATGGTAAACATTATTAAATATGCTAAACATTGAATGAAGCCATAATCGTTGGCTTCATTCATATTATAAGTCGTTATTTCGCTCACTAGGTACATCACTCATGTACTCTACAAACTCAACTTCAAACCCTGCAGGGTCAATATAATAAATGTTTTTTCTAAATGGATTTACAGCACCTTCTTTACTTATTGCAAAGCCCGCATGTTTTAGGCGCGCTATTACTGCATTTAAGTTATTGGTTACATAGGCAAAGTGTGCCAAACCAATTTGATGTCCTGATAGGTCGCGGTTTTTCCCTTCACCGTGATCGCTTATAGCAATATATTGATCGTTATCACCAAAATGTACCCAGCGCATTGTTTTACCATACCAAGTTCCTTCCCCCTCACTTCTAATTGACCAATAGGGAAACGCTGCCTGGTAAAACTTAAGCATGGCGTTTCTGTCACTAACAACTAAATTTACGTGTTCTAATTTCATAACTTTCTTCCTATTAATTGAATATAGAACATCATAAAACCTCAAGTTAACTTTAGGTAAAGCGCTAATTTACAAATTTATTGTCTGTTTTTATTCCGATAAATATATTGAAAGATCATGCCTGTACAAAAAACACTCACAAGTATTTAGGCTTTATGGTTTACTTTATGGCAAAAACCGCTAAAATACGCCGGCTTAAATATATAAACGTTCTTTTACAACCCAAAGGTAATACCATGCATCCAATGTTAAACATTGCGGTTCGCGCTGCGCGTAACGCAGGCAAGCTTATTCTTCGTGCAAGTGAAGACTTATCAAAAGTTGAAGTGCAACAAAAAGGCACTAATGATTTAGTTACGAACATTGATAAAGAAGCCGAAGCCGTAATTCGTGACACTATTTTACGTTCTTACCCTGATCACTGCATCGTTGGTGAAGAGTTAGGCGAACACAAAGGTAAGGATGCTGATTACCAATGGATTGTTGACCCACTTGATGGCACAACTAACTTCATCAAGGGTATCCCTCATTTCGCAGTATCTATTGCACTTAAAGTTAAAGGTCGTTTAGACCAAGCCGTAATTTACGATCCAATTCGTGGCGAGCTTTTCACCGCTTCTCGCGGTCAAGGCGCACAGTTAAACAGCAAACGTTTACGTGTATCTAAAACGGTTGAACTTGCCGGTTCTGTTCTTGCAACAGGTTTCCCTTTCAAACAAAAACACCACTTAGATGCCTATTCTGAAGCGTTTAAAGCATTATTCGTACATACCGCTGATATTCGTCGTGCAGGTTCTGCAGCACTTGATATGGCGTATGTTGCAGCGGGTCGTGTTGATGGTTTCTTTGAAATTGGTTTAAAACCGTGGGATACAGCAGCAGGCGAGCTATTAGTTAAAGAAGCTGGCGGCATGGTTGTTGATTTTGCTGGCGGTAATAACTACAACGTGAGCGGTAACGTTATTTGTGGTGCACCTAAGCTAACACAAGCGATTGTTCGTGAAATGCGCCCAGTATTATCTGAGTCGTTATTACGTTAATCGTAATACCGCACTAAAAAAAGGAGCCGAGGCTCCTTTTTTGCTTTTTGTTAGCCACTTTTTTTACTATTGGATAAACGCACAACAGCGGGTGCAGGCCTTCTTCGATTACAAATAAATAAGTAGCTGTGACGATAACGTTTTGCTTCTTTTTTAGCATCTGTGGCTAATGCCGCTACTTGATGGCTATTTTTACACTGCTGCAGATCCGGCTCAACTAAACCTATCGATAAAGTAAGTAAAGGTACAAACTGCTTTTCGCCCTCTCGATTAGTTGCCCAATACCCTTTTCCAGCAATATGCTCTGGCGTAAAAAATACGCGTGACTGCAATTCAAATTGCGTGATAATGGTATTACAAACCTCCACCGCATCTTTTTTTTCAAACACCACCATAAAGTCATCGCCACCAATATGCCCGACAAAGTTAGCGCTGTGCGCACACGCTTTTACAGTCACATCGGCCAGAAGTTTTATCACGCTGTCCCCACTGGCATAACCATACAGATCGTTAAATTGTTTAAAATGATTTAAATCGATATAAGCTAGTGAAAATGGCTGTTTATGTTGCAGACGCTGCTCTATTACTTCACTAATTGCCACATTACCCGGTAACATGGTTAGAGGGTTAGCATGTTGGGCGTGGCGGATTTTTTCAGCGGTAATGTGCTTTAATATGTCCCTGAGCGGTGCCAAACCTAAATATTTATTATTACTTGTGATAACAATATGGCGACGAATATCAAAGTCTTGCTCTGTTATTTGCTGAGAGACAATATCAAGCATTTGATTTTCATCAACCACCAAAGGCTGTTTATCCATTAACTCAGTGACTTCACATTTATCATAAAGTGCATGCCCGTATGGCGCGGCAAACACTTCTGTTAGCTGATCTTTGTGTAACAGCCCTATTGGCTGCTGATTGCTATTTAAAACGGGTAAGCTAATTATGCGCTTGTCTTGCTCAAAAAGCGCATGAGCTTCTTTACAACGCGTGTGACTGCTAATGGCAGGCTGAGCAACAGCAAGCACCCCGATAGCCATTGATTGTTCAAACTTTGACCCTGCTTGAGTCGATGTAAATGCTTGTAACTGCTTACAGTTATAGTCATAGCTTGGTTGTTGGCTGGGTCTTTCTAACAAAAATCCCTGAACATGACTTATGCCTATACTTTTAACTAAATCGAGTTCTTCAGTACGCTCAATTCCCTCTGCAATCACCGCTGTATTTGTTGCCCGCGCTAACACCACAATTGATTTTAGAAATTCTTTTTTAACTTCGCTTTGATCGCAATGATCAATAAAGTAACGATCAATTTTTACAATATCTGGGCATAACTGCGACCATTGCTTTAGACCGGAATAACCTGCACCAAGATCGTCAATAGCAATAGTGAAGCCTAGCTCTCGATAATGAGCAATGGTTTTTAACAGTAAAAAGCCATCATCTACTTTTTCTTGTTCGGTGACTTCAATCACCACACGATTAGCCGCAAGACCAAACTGTTCAATTAAATGTAAGGTTTCGCCTTTAGGGTGGCTCGGATCGAGTAGAATTTTTGGGCTGACATTTAAAAATAACTTCCCTTGTAGATTTAGTTTTACAAAGTTTTCTATGGCGCGAGAACGGCATAAAAGCTCAAGCTCTGAGATCAATTGATATTTATGAGCCGTTTCGAATAGCTTATTTGGCATCGCTAATGGGCTATTTTTAGGGCCTCGACTCAGCGCTTCATACCCAATAATAGATTGCTTAGTTATATCAAAAATAGGTTGAAACAAGGTTGTTATTGCCCCTTGTTGTAAAATTGACTCTAAGGCTTTACGTTGCTCAGTCACTACTAGCTCTGATCAAAATTAAATAAGAGTGATAAAATATCAAGCTCGTATGACAATTATATGTCTTACACGCTAAGCAATAAAAAACCGCTCACAAGGAGCGGTTTTTTAAAAAGGATAATTTAATCTCAATTAAGGCATTGAGTCTAAATCGGCACCTTCTTTTTCAATCACCTCTGGTATTAAATCTTCTTTACTTACGCCCATGGCAATAGCCACCGAGCTGGCAACGTAAACTGAAGAATAAGTACCAATAAATACACCAAATAATAGTGCGGTAGCAAAGCCATGAATAGTTTGGCCGCCCCATACAAAGAGTGCAATCAATACTAAAATAGTGGTAATTGACGTAACTAAAGTACGATTAAGTGTTTGCGTAAGTGACAGGTCAATAATTTCAATGGTGTCGTCAATACGTACTTTACGGAAGTTTTCACGGATACGGTCTGATACAACAATGGTATCGTTTAGTGAGTAACCTATCACGGCGAGTATTGCAGCCAAAATAGTTAGGTCAAACTCTAAACCAAGCACCGAGAATAAACCAATTGTAATGATTACATCGTGTAATAGTGCCCCCACCGCACCTACAGCAAAGCGCCATTCAAAGCGAAATGCTACGTAAATTAAGATACATATAAGCGCAGTTAACATGGCAAGGCCACCCTGCTCTTTTAAGTCTTCACCTACGCTTGGGCCTACAAACTCAATACGGCGCATTACTACGCTATCATCAGCTTGTTTAAGGGCAGCAATTACTTGGTTACCAATTACTTCTGCTTTTACATCATCACCGCGAGGGGCTAAACGGACCAGTATTTCTTGGCTTGAGCCAAAAAGCTGTACCGATGCATCAGCAAAGTCGTTTTCAGCCAGTACATTACGTACTTTTTTCAGATCGGCAGGTTGTGAAAAACCTACCTCAACTGCTGTACCGCCGGTAAAATCTAAACCGAAATTTAAGCCTTTAACAAAAAGTGACGCCAGCGACGCTATGATTAATAACGTAGAAAAGCCCATTGCCACTTTTCGAAGAGACATGAAACGAAGGGTTTTTCCGCCCAATCTTAAAATTTGCATGTCTGCTCCTTAAATTGAAAGTTTATCAACACGTTTACCACCAATAAATAGGTTGATCACCGCACGGGTACCTACAATTGCTGTAAACATAGAGGTTAAAATACCAATTGCTAGGGTTACCGCAAAGCCTGCAACAGGACCGGTACCAACAGCAAACAAGATAATCGCCGCAATTAATGTGGTGATATTGGCATCAAAAATAGTACTGAAGGCGCTATCGTAACCAAAATGAACCGCTTGTTGAGGGCTGCGGCCATCAGCGAGCTCTTCACGAATACGCTCAAATATAAGTACATTCGCATCAACAGCCATACCCACGGTTAATACAATACCTGCGATACCCGGTAGGGTAAGCGTTGCACCTGGAATTAACGACATTACACCAATAATAAGTACTAAGTTGGCAGCCAGTGCGATATTCGCAACGAGACCAAAACCTTTGTAGTAAATAAGCATAAAGGCCAGTACAAATGCAAAACCTAAGGCTACAGCGGTCATACCTGCTTCAATGTTTTCTTGACCTAGGCTTGGCCCAACCGTACGTTCTTCTACTATTTGAATAGGCGCAACCAGTGCACCCGCGCGAAGTAGTAAACTTAAGTTATGTGCTTCAGCGGGGTTATCAATACCGGTAATACGGAATGAACGGTCAAGACGCGCCTGAATGGTTGCTACGTTAATCACTTCTTCCACTTTAATTGGTGGAAGTGCTTTACCTTCGCTGTCTTTTTTACCCGATGGCTTGTACTCAATAAACACGGTAGCCATACGTTTACCAATAGCACGTTTGGTGAAGGCATTCATTTTTGCCCCACCTTTACTATCGAGTTTAATGCTTACTTGTGGACGCTGGTACTCATCTGCACCTGACTGCGCGCCAGTAATATGGCTACCTTCAAGAATAATGCGCTTTTTTAGTACCACAGGATAACCATCGCGGCTCATGATCATTTCAGTACCCGGTGGGATACGACCTTGAGCAGCGGCGCTTATGTCAGCATTTTCGTCAACTTCACGAAACTCAAGCGTGGCCGTAGCACCTAAAATTTCTTTAGCGCGAGCGGTATCTTGAATCCCTGGTAATTGCACAATAATACGTTCAGCACCTTGGCGCTGAACATTTGGCTCTGCAACCCCAATTTGGTTGATACGATTACGAATAATCGTTTCGTTTTGCTTGATAGCATAGTCACGAATTTCTTTTAGCTTTAGCTCACTCATAGTGGCAAAGAATGCGTTATCGTTACTGCTATCATCAATGTAAACGTTTAATGGGTAACGGCTTTCTAAAAAGCGCTCTGCGGCTTCTTTATCTTCTTCGTTACGCATTTCTACACGCATACGCTCTGAGCCTGCTACGCGGCGCACACTACGATAACGTAGTTTTTCTTCGCGCAGATCGCTACGAAAATCTTGCTCCATTTGCTCAAGCTGATTATCAACCGCAGTGACCATGTCGATTTCCATGGTGAAATGTACACCACCACTTAAATCTAGGCCTAACTTCATTGGGTTACCGCCAAGCGACTTTAACCAAGCCGGTTGTGCAGGAGCCATATTGATAGCTGAGATATAATCGTCACTAAGCGAGTTACGCAATAAGTCTTGCGCTTTTAGTTGGTCTTCAACGTTTTTAAAACGAACAAGAATTTGCCCGTCTTCTAGTTTCGTCGATTTAGCGCTGACGTTATCTTTTTTGAGGATTGCGTTTACTTTGTCTACAACACTGAGGTCGACATCGGTGCCTTTAGCGCCAGAAACTTGTATGGCCGGATCGCGGCCATACAAGTTTGGTGAAGCATATAAAAGGCCAATGGCTAACACAGCTAAAACAAGTAAATACTTCCAAATTGGAAACTTGTTTAACACGGGGCCGTCCTTATTATTTTTATAGCGACTTCATTGTGCCTTTAGGCAGTACAGCAGATACTGCTGATTTTTGTACAGTTACTTCTGCTTGCTCATTTAATGAGATCACGATGAAGTCTTTATCTTCAGCAATTTTTACGATTTTACCCACTAAACCACCTTGGGTTAGCACTTCATCGCCTTTTGCCATCGCGCTCATTAAGCTTTTATGCTCTTTTACGCGCTTTGCTTGCGGGCGGTAAATTAAAAAGTAAAAAACCAAACCAAAAATCGCTAACATAATTAGCATTTCCATACCGCCGCCTGCTGCAGGTGCGCCAGCGCTTGCATGTGCGTTTGAAATAAATAAACTCATAATACTTCCTCTTTAATTTTTAAATTTTAATTTGTTGTATCAGCTAGCTCTGGCACTTCTTGGCCTCGGCGAGCGTAAAAATCGTGTACAAATGTCTCTAGTTGACCTTCGCTAATAGCATTACGCAAACCTTCCATAACACGTTGATAGTATCGTAAGTTATGGATAGTGTTTAGTCGTGCGCCAAGAATTTCGTTACATTTGTCTAAATGATGCAAATAAGCACGCGAATAATTCTTACAGGTATGGCAATCACACTCTGGATCAAGTGGACCAGTATCTGTTTTATGCACTGCATTACGGATTTTTATGATGCCAGTAGTAATAAATAAGTGACCGTTACGTGCATTGCGCGTTGGCATTACACAGTCAAACATATCTATACCACGGCGAACCGACTCAACTAGGTCTTCAGGCTTGCCAACACCCATTAGGTAACGCGGTTTGTTTTCTGGCATTTTATAAGCACAATGATCAAGAATATTAATCATTTCATGTTTAGGCTCACCCACCGATAAACCACCGAGTGCATAACCATCAAAACCAATCTCTTCAAGGCCAGCTTGTGATTGTGCACGAAGCTCAGGATACATACCGCCTTGAATAATACCAAACAATGCTGAAGGGTTGTCGCCATGCCCTTCTTTTGAACGCTTAGCCCAACGAAGAGAAAGCTCCATAGAGTCTTTGGCTTCTTTTTCTGTGGCAGGGTACGGCGTACATTCGTCAAATATCATCACGATATCTGAGCCAAGATCACGCTGCACTTCCATTGACTTTTCTGGCGACATCATAATTTGGTCACCATTTACAGGCGATTGGAACATCACGCCTTCTTCAGTGATTTTACGCATTGCGCCAAGGCTAAATACTTGGAAACCGCCTGAGTCAGTTAAAATTGGGAAGTCCCAATTCATAAAGTCGTGTAAATCACCATGCTGTTTAATGATTTCAGTACCAGGGCGCAACATTAAGTGAAATGTATTGCCCAAACAAATTTGTGCACCCGTTGCTTTTACTTCATCAGGTGTCATACCCTTAACCGTGCCGTAAGTACCTACAGGCATAAACGCCGGTGTTTCTATTACACCTCGGTCAAAAATCAAGCGGCCGCGGCGCGCTTTACCATCAGTGCAGTCTAATTCAAATTTCATAATATCCTCTGTGTCGGAAAAACAGTCCAACAAGCTATAATTTAACCGCTCGATTCTACCCTTTTTACCACCCTATTACTATTAGCAGTGAGAAATTCACTGTGCTTAGGAGTAAATAAAAACCGATGACGCTGTAAATTATTTCCGGGTCAAAAACATCGCATCGCCATAGCTAAAAAAGCGATACTGTTGTTCAATCGCCGTATTGTAAGCGCCCATAATGTTGTCTTGCCCTGCAAAGGCACTAACTAACATGATCAGAGTTGATTCGGGTAAATGGAAGTTAGTTACCATGGCATCAACAACGTTAAATTGATAACCCGGAAAAATAAAGATATCGGTATCGCCAAAGTAAGTATCTAGCTTGCCGCCATGTATTTTTGCTGCAGACTCAAGTGAGCGTACTGAAGTTGTACCTATAGCAATCACTCGTCCGCCTTTGGCTTTGGTGCTTGCAACCGCATCAACCACATCTTGTGGCACTTCAATATATTCAGAGTGCATGATGTGCTCATCAACACTCTCAACTCTTACAGGCTGAAAGGTGCCAGCACCAACGTGCAAGGTTACAAACGCCATTTGCACGCCTTTATCTTTGAGCGCAGCCATGAGTTTATCGTCAAAATGAAGACCTGCTGTAGGTGCAGCAACAGCGCCTGGCTTTTCGCCATATACCGTTTGGTAACGCTCACGGTCGGCTTCGTTATCTGGGCGGTCAATATAAGGAGGAAGCGGCATGTGGCCCACATCATTTAAAATATCGAGCACATTTTCATTGCGGTCAAACTCAAGCTCAAATAAGGTATCATGGCGTGCCACCATAATAGCTTTTGCTTTGCCCTCTAAAATGAGTACATTACCTGGCTTTGGGGATTTACTCGCACGAATATGCGCAAGTACGCGGTGTTCGTCTAATACGCGTTCAACGAGTACCTCAACTTTACCACCAGACTCTTTTTGACCAAACATACGCGCAGGTATAACCTTGGTATTATTAAAAACCAGTAAATCGTTTTCGTTTACAAGCTCAAGTATGTCACTAAATATTTTATGCTCAATCTCACCAGTTGGCCCGTTTAGGCTCAATAAACGGCTACTCGTTCTATCTGCTTTAGGAAAACGAGCAATTAATTCATCAGGTAAGTCAAAGCTAAAATCAGCTACGCGCATTATTAGAATTCCACATCATTTAAAATCGCGCCAAGTGTATACCCAAACCACCTCAAAATGCGAGTTTCAGTTGGAATTAAAAGCGATTTAGGCAAGGCATAGATTGCAAATAATAGTGGTTCTATTATTAATATCAATAACGCAGTATAAATCGCTTTTAAACCAACCCGTGGGCGTTTCACAGGGGCATACTCTCATCGTTGCTACTTCTTGAAAGGGACTACCATTACTGCAAAGTATCGCCTTGATATTAAGCCCCTGTGAAGCGCTGAATTCTGCATTTTGAGGTGGTTTGGGTATTTAACTATTAGAATGAAGCTCAAGATATCCCACATATTCCCCCTAATTAGCCACCAATGAACTACATTTAAAATAGCGGTTAAATACGCTTGTTCTTATCGCTAAATATCATTACTCTTACTGTTTTATGATCTGCATCTCTCGGAGTGGTACCTACGTGGCAAAACAGCTTAAATTGCTAATATTGAATGCAAGTAATGATGAGCGCCAGACTATTCGTGCCACGTTAGAGAGGCTTAATGTGTTTGAGTTCATTGAAGCATCAGACAGCCAAGACGCCCTAAAAATATTAAAAAATCAAAGCGTAAATATAATCATAACTGGCTTAGATGTAGGTAAAATTGATGGTTGGCGGTTTTCCCGTATGATCCGCTCTGGATTACTAAACACGCCTAAAAATACGCCTATTTTACTTATTCCGCCTATTTATTGTGAACGTATCGCCGAGACTACTGCACGAAGTTATGGCATAGATGCGGTACTGCCTTTTGAGCGCCAAGATATTCTGCCGCAAATACTCGCAAATGTGCTGTCGAGCCATTTAGAAAAAAGTAGTCGCTTAAACCTGTTGTTATTAGAACCCTTTGCCAGCAGGGCAAACGACATGAGTGAGCAATTAAAACTTAACTTTGCTATCACCCATGTTACAACTGAGAAAGCGGCGCTAAGTGCTTATAATCAGCAGCCTTTTGCTATCGTGCTACTGGATGCCACAGCGGCACAAGCAGAAAGCTCAAATCAATTAGTCGAAAAAATTCTGCAGCATAACCCTCAGCAAGCCATTGTTACTATTATTGACAAAAACGATGCCGATTACGCCGAGCAGTTATTACTTTCAGGCGTTACCGACTTTATTCGCGCCCCTTACGACCCCTCATTTTTAAATAAAGTCTGTGACCACGCAGCTCGTCGTGAAGACTTTATGGTCAGCTATGCTGAATTTGCTAATAAGGTACAGCAGCTAAGTATTAGTGAAGTAAAATATCGCGACCTGTTTTCAGCACATCAACGTATTTTATTGCACCTAAATACCGTGGTGCTTGAGCTAGACCAGCAAGGCAATATTCGCTTTATAAACCCTGCATGGGAGTCTTTGAGTGGTTTTGGGGTTAAATCGACCTTGAAACAGCCATTAACTGCATTTTGTACCAAAGAGTATAAACAGTCGTTACAATCCACTATTGATGACATTTTACAAGGTGGCGCAAATAAACAAAAAATAGAAGTTAAACTACAACAAAAAAACGGCAATTCGGTGTGGGTTGAATGCCGCCTCCAGCTAATAAAAAATAGCAGTAATAACGCGACCATTACCGCCACACTCGATAATATTCATGAGCGTAAGCAAGCTGAGCTTCAATTACGCCATTTAGCATTGCATGACACGTTAACCGGCCTACATAATCGTTATTACTTCGACCAACAACTTAACTATATTTGCCAAAGCGAAAATACCTATGCAAATATTGAGCATGCGCTGATTTATATCGATCTTGATCACTTTAAAATAATCAACGACAGTAAAGGCCACCAACAAGGCGATATTGTTTTAAAAGAAGTGGCACAACTGTTTATTGCCAATATTAGTAATGAGCACCTGATCTGCCGTGTGGGTGGCGATGAGTTTGCGGTGATCCTTAAAAACACCAATTTATTAGATGCACATTTAATTGCAGAAGGGATTTGTAGTGCCATTGAAGGCAACCAATTTAAGTCAGAAGATCAAGTGTATTCAATTAGCTGCTCTATTGGCTTAACACAAATTACTGCTGATAACTGCGACCCTAATGAATGTTTAAAGCAATCAGATATTGCGTTATATATTGCTAAAAATTTAGGCCGTAACTTAGTACATTGTTATTCAAAACAAGATGGTGAAAACAATGCGCTGCAAACAGGCTTAGAATGGGGTCATGGTGTACGCCAAGCTCTACAACAAGACAGTATAGAACTTCATTATCAACCCATTTGGGACTTTAAAACTAATCAGGTTGCTTACTTTGAAGTACTACTGAGATTAAAGCTCGACGACGAACTTATTTACCCAAATCAATTTATTCCCTCATTGGAAATGCTTAACGACACCTTTTTAATGGATCAATGTGTTATTCGTAACAGTATTGCGAGTGTTGCTGCGCACCCAGAGCTTCTTCAGGTTGCAATAAATTTATCGGCACAATCATTTTTAGATGAGCGTTTACTGCCGTTAATAGAGTCGAGCCTCGAAAAATATCAAGTGCCTCCGTCAAAAATTATTTTTGAAATAACCGAATCGGCTAGCATTAATAATTTGGCTGCCACTCGTAAAATGATTGAACGGTTAAATAATTTAGGCTGCCACTTTTCGATTGATGACTTTGGTACCGGATTTAGTACCTTTAATTATCTTAAACAATTACCAGCCCAACATGTGAAAATTGACGGCTCATTTGTCCGCGATATGCTTAACGACTCCATTGATTTAGCGCTAGTAAAAGCTATAAACGACATCAGTCGGTCACTAGATAAGCGCTCTGTGGCTGAATATGTGGAAACCGCTGAAGTATTTTTTGCACTCAAAGAAATAGGCGTAGACTACGGGCAAGGCTATTTTATTGCTCGCCCTGTCCCTATCGACAAGGTACTGATTGAATTAGAAAAAATAAAGAACAACCCTATTTTTTATCAAGATACCCTCACATCACTATAAACATTAATAAACAAATTTAAGCAATTTATTACTACCAAAATTGCCCATCTAACCTATACTTTGCTTATCGGCAGCACAATGTCATGAAAATTAAGTGATTACCTTGATTTTACATGACATCTTTATTTCTTATCGTCTAGATGTCTATACTCTTAAAGATGGACATTTGGTCATAAGGAGGATGTTTATGACGCAACTAATCACGTTATTATTGTTTATACACTTTGCTATTGCGCTTCAATGTTACAAGTATGCCCAGATTAAAGGCTACCATGTAAAAACCTTTACAGTGCTTGGACTGGTGCCTTACTTCAATGTTGTTGTGTGGGTTTACTTATTGTTTTTACCGCCTCTAGAGAGCTACCATGGCCAGCACAAGCAGCCACTTTAATTCCCTGTGTTATTGAGCGTATTATCTCTAATACGCTTTTTTTACGTTACTTAAAATCAACACTGCACTGCTTTTTCAAAAAGACCTCTAACTGTTGGCTAAACAATTTAAAGTCACGAATCCGCCCCGTTGTTTTGCGCCACAGTACACCAATATCACGATAGGCATCACCTTGTGATGGCGTAGCAAGCATGTTTTTGTTTTCTAAAATACCCGCGTTAATCGCCATTTGCGGTAAAAAAGTCACGCCAAGTTTATACTCAACCATACTCAATAAAGTATGTAAGCTAGCTGCCTCAAAGGGATTTATACAGCTAGAGCGGTTTAAATGGCACGCACTGAGCGCATGCCCAGTCATACAGTGCTCTCGCTCAAGTAAAAATACACTCGCTTCTGGTAGTAAATTAAAGTCTTCAATGCCTTTAGCTGGTGTGTAGTCTTTATGGTGCACTAAGCTAAAATGATCTTGTGCAAGTACTTGTGTATGAAATTTATCGGTTTCGTAGGGCAGCGCTAATAGTGCCAAGTCAATTTGCCCATGCTCTAACTTATCAAGTAGCTTGTCGCTGGTATCCTCCACTAAAACTAACTCTAAGTCAGCAAACGTTTGCTGACAAAAGTGATAAAGAGGCGCTGCAATAAAGCTCGCAATCGTGGGAATAACACCGACCGTTAATGTGCCGCTAAGCGGCGTTAAAAAGCTTTTGGTAAGCTCTTTTAAGCTAATAGTGTCGTTAATGATTTTTCTTGAACGCTCAACAACCTCTTCACCAATGGTGGTAAACATAAGGCTGCGATTTTCTCGTTCTATAAGCTGACACCCTAAGGTCTCTTCTAAGTTTTGAATTGCGGTGCTCAGCGTTGACTGGCCAATAAAGCAGGCACTTGCTGCGCGGCCAAAATGTTGATGCTGATGCACAGCTAATAAATACTGTAGCTGCTTTATACTAGGGAGATTGGTCATTTTTCTTTCCACAAATAAAAAGACCCCAACACCAAGGGCGTTGAGATCTTTTCAAGCTAAAAGTCTTTTAAGTACTTTTTATTAAACCCCAAAAGCGGTTCTTAGTACGTAGAAAATAACAATAGCAAGGGCAGCACCAACTGGCAATGTAATTACCCAAGAAACTACAATATTTCTTATTACACCCATATTAAGTGCGGCAATACCACGTGCCATACCTACACCCAACACGGCACCCACTAGGGTTTGTGTGGTTGAGATAGGTAAGCCTGTGCCCGATGCAATAACAACGGTAGATGCAGCGGCTAATTCAGCAGCAAAACCACGGCTTGGTGTTAAATGTGTAATTCCTTCACCAATGGTTTTAATTACTTTTTTGCCTAAAATAGCAAGACCGGCAACAATACCTAAACCACCCAGTGGTAATATCCACCAAGCAATAGCCGCTTTCTTCGCGATTTCACCATTATTTTCAACAATGTTTACAACTGCAGCTAGTGGTCCAATTGCATTAGCAACATCATTAGAACCATGAGCAAATGCCATACAACAGGCTGTTAGCACCATAAGTACTGCAAACACTTTTTCTACATTGTTAAACTGCATTTCTCTATCCGCTTTAGGATCGATATTTAAACGAGAAATCGCAATTTTACCAATAACAGCAACTAGTACCGCTATACCTATAGAAATAGCAAAACCTTCAAAGGTACCTAAATTAATACCAATGTGCTTTAAGCCTTTTTTAATGGTCACAAGTGCCATAATAAAGCCAGCTAAACCCATGTATATTGGTACAAAGCGCTTGGCATTTTTAAGTGGAGCGTCTGTATCAAATATCAGCTTTTGCGCACTCATAAATATTAAGTACGCTATAAAACCTGATATCGCCGGCGTTACAATCCAGCTACCTACGATACCGGCAACCTTACCCCATTGAATAGCCTCTGTGCCTACTGCAACCAGAGCAAAGCCAATAATAGCGCCAATGATTGAATGAGTCGTCGATACCGGCCAGCCTAAAAACGAGGCCATTAATAACCAACTGCCCGCGGCAAATAAAGAGGCGATCATACCTAAAATCATCAATTCAGGAATGTCGGCAAATGGGGCCGCATCAATAATCCCTTTACGAATTGTTGATGTTACTTCACCACCGGCTAAATAAGCACCTGCAAACTCAAAAATCATCGCGATAAAAATCGCTTGTTTAATGGTAAGTGCTTTTGAACCTACTGATGTACCCATCGCGTTGGCAACGTCATTTGCGCCAATACCATAAGCCATAAAAAAGCCGACTGCTGCGGCAATTAAAATTAATACCGTGCCGTAAGATGCAATGATATCCATTGTGTAACCTTAATCTTTCGTGTTTGAACTGATTTTAAATTAACGAGCTAACATCAGCTCAAGACGTGATCCTACGCGCTCTGCAATATCTGCAAGCTCGCCAACCCATTCAATGATTTTGTATAAAAACATTACATCTACAGGATTTAGCTCACTTTCTACTTTACGTAGTTGGCGGCGTATTCTAATTTGCATTTCATCCGTGTCTTGTTCTATGGCATCCAATTCTACGAGCATTTTTTCAACCAGAGTAACTTCTCTGCCTTTAAAGCCCGTTTCTAACAATTCTTCTAATTCATTAATCGCTTTAGATGCTTGTTTTGTTGCATCAACACAACGAGTTACATACGCCAAAAAGTCTTCTTGAATCTCTTTTGGTATGATCATCTCACGACCAATTACACGCCCAGCAATGTCTTTTGCCTTATTAGCAATTTTGTCTTGTTGGGTTACTAATTCGAGAAGGTCTGTACGCTCTACCGGCATGAATAATCCGCCAGGTAGTTGTAAGCGTATAGTTCTTTTCATTTCATCGGCTTCACGTTCTAAATTACGAATAGTTAAACGTAGCTCTTCAGCTTGTTGCCATTCTTCTTTAAAAACATGATTAAAAAAAGGTATCAAACTTTCGCTTGCTTGATGCGCTTTTCTGATGTGTTCTTCTATTGGTTTTATAGGTGATTTTGCAAAAACACCTAAAAAATTTGTTGGCATAACTGACCCTTTAATCAATTCAATATGCTGTTCAGCGTGAATTTTACAGCATTAAGCTAGATTGTGAACGCTTTTTCTCATTCAATTATTTACAAAAAATAAAAAAGGCAGTGTATTACTGCCTTTCTTATTTTCTAGTTATTCGTATCACTACAGTGATTTTTCAATATCTTCTTGAGATGTATGACGAATATCTTTACCGTTTACAAAATAAATGACATATTCAGCGATGTTTTGACAACGATCACCGATACGCTCTAATGAGCGAACAGACCATACTAAATCCATGATTTTTGGAATTGAGCGCGGATCTTCCATCATGTACGTCATTATTTGACGGGTGATAGCTTCATACTCTCTATCTACTTTAGCATCCTCTTTATGCACTTCAAATGCACGTTGCACATCCATACGTGCAAATGCATCTAAAACGTCATGCAGCATTTTAGATACTTGGCGACCCATATTTTCAATATTTACTAATAAATCTTGTTGATCCTTAGTAAATGAGTCTAGTGCAACTTTAGCAATTCGCTTAGCTTCATCACCAATTCTTTCTAAATCAGCAATGGTTTTTGCTATTGCCACCACTAAACGCAGGTCACTAGCCGCGGGCTGACGACGCGCGATAATGCGAGTACAGTCTTCATCAATACTCACTTCCATTGCATTAACTTTATAATCATTCTCACGCACTTTTTGTGCTAGTACCGCATCGTTTTGACTTACCGCGTCAAGGGCACTATTTAGTTGCTGCTCAACCAGTCCACCCATGCTTAACACATGGTTACGGACATCTTCTAGTTCTTGATTAAAACGACCAGAAATATGTTTATTAATGTTGTGTTCCATAATGACCTTCTTTAATAATTCATTGTTTTAGCGTTTTAACCCGACTAGCCGTAGCGTCCGGTAATATAATCTTCAGTTTTTTTCTTCGTTGGTGTGGTAAATAAGGTATTGGTATCTGAATACTCAATGAGCTCACCCATATACATAAACGCGGTTTGATCAGATACCCGCGCTGCTTGTTGCATGTTATGAGTAACAATAACCACAGTAAATTTATTCTTTAAATCATTAATTAGTTCTTCAATCACTAAAGTTGAAATCGGGTCGAGTGCTGATGTTGGTTCATCAAGTAATAATACCTCTGGCTCTATCGCAATTGAGCGAGCAATAACTAAACGCTGCTGCTGACCACCCGATAAACCAAATGCGCTATCGTGAAGTCTGTCTTTTACTTCATCCCAAAGAGCCGCACCACGTAGCGATTGCTCTACCACTTCATCAAGCTTACGCTTTTCTTTAATCCCTTGCAGGCGAAGACCGTAAACCACATTCTCGTAGATTGATTTAGGAAACGGGTTTGGACGCTGAAACACCATGCCAACATTGCGACGAAGCGCAGCAACATCTACGCTTTTGTCGTAAATATTTTGCCCGTGCAGCATTATTTCGCCTTCTATGCGACAAATATCAACCAAGTCATTCATACGGTTAATACAACGCAGCAAAGTTGACTTACCACAACCCGACGGACCGATAAATGCCGTTACTTGGCCTTTCGGAATGTTCATATTTACTTTACTCAGTGCTTGTTTATCACCGTAGTAAAGGTCGAGATCTTTAATTTCTAGCGCTTTTTGTTCGTCTGTTAAATTATTTAAATCTAACTTCAAGCTTGGCTTTGCTTGGTTTACTTTTGGAGCGACTGTAATCATGTTTGTTACCTATACTAAATTAATGCTCAAGCGATCTGAATTTTTCACGTAAATGGTTACGTATACCAATGGCGGTGATGTTAAGGGTAATAATAACCGACACTAACAAAAAGGCCGTTGCATATACCAGCGGACGCGCCGCTTCAACGTTAGGGCTTTGAAAACCAACATCGTAAATATGAAAACCTAAGTGCATGAACTTTCTATCTAAGTGTATGTAAGGGAAGTTACCATCAAGCGGCAACGTTGGTGCCATTTTTACCACACCCACCAGCATAAGCGGTGCAACTTCACCCGCAGCACGAGCAACCGCTAAAATTAACCCCGTCATAATAGCAGGGCTGGCCATAGGAATAATGATTCGCCATAACGTTTCTACCTTAGTCGCGCCCAGTGCTAATGAACCATCACGTACTGTGCTTGGAATACGAGATAAACCTTCCTCGGTTGACACAATTACCACAGGCAGAGTTAATATAGCCAAGGTGAGTGCCGACCACATCACACCGGGTGTACCAAATACAGGCGTAGGCGATGACTCTGGGTAAAATAGTTGGTCAACACTGCCACCTACCATATACACAAAGAAACCTAGACCGAATACACCATATACAATTGACGGAACACCCGCTAAGTTAATAACCGCAATACGGATCATTTTAGTAATTGCGTTTTTAGCTGCATATTCATGCAAATAAATGGCGGCAACCACACCAAATGGCGTCACAATCACAGCCATTAACATCACCATGAATACCGTACCAAAGATAGCAGGAAATACACCGCCTTCGGTATTGGCTTCACGTGGGTCATCTGAAACAAACTTGCCTAACTGCACAAAGTAATGGCCTAGTTTAGCAAAAAAGCCCATGTCGTTTGGAAACCATACATCCAACACTTGATAAAGCGGGATAGTAACAATCTCACCACGCATATCTTTCACAGTTACTTGGTCACGCTTAGCTTGGTTACGCAGTGCAAATAACTCTTTTTCAAGCTCACCATATTGCGCACGTAAATCAGCACGGGCTTGAGCAAGTTCAGCTACGCGCTCATCAGTTAGCTCGTTATCAAGCAAATAGGCTTTTTCCTGCAAACGTAAACGCTCTAACTCGTAGTTTATATGACCAATATCACCATTTTGTAAATCCAGTGCTTCGTCATTTAAGTCAACCGCACGCTCTACAAGATCATGTAATGTTTCAACTTTATCTGTAGTTATTGTTTCACCATCTTTGATTACTGATTCTACATAACCGTAAAAGTTACCGTTTTTGCTACGCTCAAATACCGCGAGTGCTTTTGGTGCTGAGCTTTGTGTAATATCAGTTTCAAGTATCCAGCGAAAGTCTAAATCTACATACTCTCGGTTACCGGTTTTAATTAGTAAACGCTCAACCTCGTCTTTTTCAAATTTAGAAACATCAATACCGGTTGCCGCTAAACGCGACTTAGGTACTAATTCACGGTCGTAAATTTCACCAATAACGGTTTGTTTAGTAATCGAGCCTTCAAGCTCATATTGCATAACTTGAGATGGCCAAAAAAAGCTTAATCCCTTCCATGCAATCATGGCGAGTAAACCAATTACTGAAATTAAACTGATGCTGACGGCACCACCGGTCATCCAAATCCAAGGAGAACCAGACCTAAACCACTGCTTTACCATGTCGTGTTTCTCCACTTACATTGAGCTATATTTTTCACGCAGCTGCTGACGAACAAATTCAGCAACGGTGTTGAAAATAAAGGTAAATATGAATAATACAAAGGCGGCTAAGAATAGAATTCGATAATGCGAACTCCCCACTTCCGACTCTGGCATTTCGACGGCAATATTAGCGGCTAAGGTACGCATACCTTGGAAAATACTCCAATCCATAATCGGCGTATTACCGGTTGCCATCAGTACAATCATGGTTTCGCCTACGGCGCGACCTAACCCCATCATGACCGCAGAGAAAATACCTGGGCTAGCCGTTAGTAACACCACGCGAATTAGCGTTTGCCACTGCGTTGCACCTAATGCTAACGAGCCATTAGATAAATGCTTAGGAACGCTGAATACCGCATCTTCCGCAATTGAGAAGATAGTGGGAATAACCGCAAAGCCCATCGCAATACCAACCACAAGCGAGTTACGCTGATCGAAAGTCATACCAAGCTCATTGGTTAAGTATTGACGCACATTGCCATCAAACATCCACAGTTCAATACTTTCGCTCATCGCAAATGACAACCAACCAATAAATAACACCACAGGAATTAATAAAATTGAATGTGAGCCTTCAGGAATTTTATGGCGAATAGCTGCAGGTAATTTAGTCCAACCTAAAGCGGTTGCTAAAATACCTAATGGCAGTAATACGAGTAAGCCAACAATAGCCGGCAGGTGCTCTTCAATTAAAGGCGCTAACCACAAGCCAGCTAAAAAGCCGAGTATTACCGTTGGCAGAGCTTCCATTATTTCAACGGTCGGCTTAACTACGCGACGTAATTCGCTCGACATAAAGTAAGCGGTGTAAATAGCGGCTGAAATAGCAATAGGCACAGCAAATAACATTGCATACATAGCAGCCTTTAAAGTACCAAATGAAATTGGTACCAGTGAGAACTTAGATTCAAAATCATCACTTGCAGACGTTGATTGCCAAATATAACCCGGCTCAGGGTAACCCTCGTACCATACTTCTTGCCAAAGCGCTGACCACGTTACTTCTGGGTGTTCGTTATGAATTTCTAATACCGTTAGCTTGTTATCAGCCAAAATCAGCGCGGCATTTGAACGCGGAGCAATAGCAAACTGTTCAATTGCACCTTCACTGACTTTACCTTGCCACAACTTTGCTTCACTGGTTGTGTAATAAACACCTAGCTCACCATTTTGACCGGTTGTAAAAAAGGTGCGACGGTAAAACTCAGTAAAAATATTTAGCTTACTTTGCTTAGTGGTTTCAAACGAACGAATTTTTTGAAACTCGCGACCTGAGTCAGTGTTTACTTCAAACCACTGCGATATTTCACCATTATCATTGGCCAACATCAGGGAGTTAGCGCCAGCTAATAGTTGTGATGACACAATATTAGCGTTTTCTTCGTTGGCAGATAATAATTGGATTTGCTCTACTTCACTTGGGTAGCGAGTATCGAATACATAAATTTGATTAGCAGAGCGAACAAATGTGCGGGTGGTATCCGGCGACATTAATAACTCATCTACGCGACCATCAACGTTCAATTCGGTACGTTCAACTTGCCATTCGACTTCACCGGTAAACATATTTTCTTCGGCTACAAAGCTGCTAAATACCACACGTTTATCGGCGGTAAGTGCCACAACGGCTGTTTTGTCCTCATAATGGCTAAAGGCAAAACGCTTAATAGCAGCACCTTGTTTATCAACTTCTAACGCCATCTCACCCAATGGATAACCTAAACGCGGGCTTAATTTACGTTCATTATTAGGGAAGGTGACTAAAAACTTAGGCGCAACAATAGTCACGGTGCCATTTTCTAAGCCATACGCATAATGACCTTGAAAAGGAGCACTATTTGCAAAGCTGGTTACCTTCGCAGGTAAAGTGGCATTAAGTGTTTTTAGTTTTTTACCAAAGTTTGCTTTATCAACACTATAAAAGTTAACTTGACCTTGATTATCAAGTAAGTAAGCAACCTCAGTTTGCTCTTCAACACCAAGCCCAACTATTTGCTCAGCATTAGCAACATTAAAGCTAGCGCGCTTTTCAACTTTAGCTGACTCGAAAATAGGCTGCACTACATAAAGAAGGTAAAAAAAGATCAATAGCAGTGCTATTAATACCATTATACCGCCTGCGGTTATGCCAAACTTAGCAAACCGGTCTTTAAATAGACGGCTTCGATCCGTATTAAAAGTCGGTTTATTCGGATTTGAAGTCATCAAAACACCCTTATATCTTAACGTTGGGCGCATTATATTTCATCAAAGTGACAGTAATGTTACAGTCGTAATAATTCTTTACTGGAACCACAAAATAATATTAAAGTATTGTTTTATTAAATAATTGTATTTA
>NZ_LYRQ01000067.1:0-20375 GCF_001661605.1 Pseudoalteromonas sp. MQS005
AAGCTTTTAAAATAGAGAGCTGCTTATATATAGATATATAACTACCTATAATTTATATTATGTTAAATAGCATATGTATGTACTTAAGCAAACTAACTATCGGCAATTACGTCACTTATAAACATGGTATTTTAGCCCTTTTATTCGCACATTATTTATTTATAGTAATATGCTCTACTTTATTAAATATAAAAACGCTGTAATGACATTTTAATCAATCAAACTATTTAGCTCATCAATTAATTGCTTAAGCTGTTTAGTTTTGTCGTTTAGCTTTTGCTGATACTTTTCAACTTTGTCATGCTTACCTTGGCGCTTAGCTTTTTTAAGATCGGTTTTATATTCTTCAATTTCGCTATTGGTATCATCTATTTTTTGTTGCAACTCTGCTTTTAATCCATCATGAGTACAATATGCGTTTATATTATTGAGTGCTTTATTAAGGCCTGCAACTTGGTGTGAATTACCTTGGCGTTTTGCAGTTAATAACTGGTGGTTAACTTCACAGGCTTTTTTCGCACACCCCGTTAAATCTGCACAATCATCTTTGGCCAATACGACTGTTGAACCGGCAAATAAAAAACTTATTGTAATACCTTTAATAATCGTCATTTTAGAGTTTTTATTATCTCGCATTGGTCATTATTCCTCTTTAATTCATTGTTAGCGGCAAAATACAGATAACAGCCCTTGCAGCTCTTCATTTATAACATGTTGTTTTACAACATCTTGCATAGGAGTATTTGATACTTTGTTATTTAAAATACCCACCATTTTAGCGCTTTCTCCAGCACATAAAGCCTTAACACTGTGTACGCCTAATCTTATTGCTAACATACGATCCGCTGCAGATGGATTACCGCCGCGTTGTAAGTGCCCTAGCTTAGTTACGCGCAAATCTATACTGGGATTAACGGCACTTATTTTCTCACATATATATTCAACGCCAATTTCATCACCTTCAGATACCACCACAATAAAAGCATGCTCACTGTGATAATCGCTAATTTTATCCACTAAATAAGTTATGTCTTCATCACTTTCAGGTATTAATATCGAATCGGCGCCAGAGGTTAAACCGGCATAAGTGCCAATATAACCAGAATCACGTCCCATTACTTCAATAACAAACACCCTATTATGTGATTCTGCAGTATCTCTAATATTATCAATACATTGCATTGATGTGTTTACTGCGGTATCAAACCCTAAGGTGTAATCTGTACCCGCAATATCATTATCAATAGTGCCTGGAATGCCTATATACGGTATGTCAGTAATTTGTGATAACCATAAACACCCTCTAAAGGAGCCATCTCCACCTATCACAATTAAAGCGTCAATATTATTATGTTCAATTGTGGCTAGTGCTTGATTTCTACCGGCATCACCTCTAAATCTTTCACTACGCGCTGTTTTTAACACAGTACCACCTAAGTGCATGGTTTGTTGTAGGTTTTTGAAATCAAGTGTCACTAAATCATTATCAATTAAACCCTCAAACCCTTTTCGAACGCCCGACACTTTTATTCCGTGTTGTTGAGCGGTTTTTACTATGGCAAATAATGCGGTGTTCATCCCAGGCGCATCGCCCCCTGAGGTTAATACGGCAATGTGTTTAATTGGCTGCATCGGTTCATATCCTTCGATAAGCTAAACTTTAATAATTCATAATAGCTGTTTATGAGTAGGCTGTGTAAAGTAAGCGCAGTAAAGTTGATCTACATAGGGTTTATTTGATTGTTTAATTAGTATGAAGGGAGCAGTTATAAATTGAAAAGTTGGTATGTTGCTTTTGCTTTTAAAACAACATACCGTAATTTTTAATGAAGAGCCGCTGTAAAAGGAATGTTTTTACAAATTTCGGCTTCTATTGTTAGTAACTCGTCTAAGCGTTCGTCAACTTCTTGCTTATCAAAGTATTCGTAGGCGAGTTCCACAAATAAATTTTTATGTTTTTCTTCTGATTTAGCAATTGCGACATAAAAATCTTTTTCTTTTCCTTCAGGTAGTGCCTCGGCAACTAAAGAAAAACGTTCATGTCCCCTCGCCTCAATTACCCCACCTACTAATAGTCTGTCCATTAAAAAACCGTCACGACCATGCCTAAAGTGTGCACGAATTTGTTTAATGTATGGATCTTTTTTATCATCACCCAAATTAGTATCGCGTTCAATTAATAGTTTAAGCACTTGTTTAAAATGAATTAACTCTTCAAGAGCTAAGTCAGTCATGGCTTTAACTAATTTACGCTTATCCGGATAATGTGAAAGCATTGACATAGCCATGCCAGATGCTTTTTTCTCAGCAGCAGCGTGGTCTTGTAAAAAGGTTTCGAAGTCAGCTAAAACAACTTCGGTCCATTCAAATGGCGTGTGGTATTTTAATTCAAACATAGGGATACAACTTATAAAATAATGCGTGGATTTTAGCGTATTTAAAAATAAAAATCTTTGATCGCGATTTAAATTTAACTTTCATAAGGCAAAAACTTATCAATCCGCCCTTTCGACGTTGACTCAATTTTTAATGGGTGCTTTATATCATTCCATGCAGTGACTTTACCGCCCATGTTCATTTTTTCAAAGCCAGCTAAGCTGCTGGTAATATTTAAAAACTCACATAGCTTATTAAAACTCTCGGGATTTGCTATGTCAATGGCTAAAAAATCATTAGGCCGGTCAGCAAAATAAGCATTAGCACTATTAAAATGAGTGTTATAACAATTAGTTAAATATTCATCCTGATTAATGTTTTCGAGTGAAAAATCACTAAACGTATTTAAGTAACAGCGCTTTAAATGAATATTAAAGCCCCCATCAGCACGCGTTAAATTAGTATGCATACGCAGTAAAAGCTGTTTGATTGAAGGCAACCAAGCGCTAAGTTCTCGCTTTAAATATACAAATTTAGAACCTGGGTAATATTTATCTAATGTTTGATAATCGTTAAATACGGGTGTGTCTGCGATAGCCACCGCATTTTCAAAACAAGCGTTAGTGTAAGCAGTATGGGCAGTAGGTATACCAAAATCTAAAAATGCATTACATACGCTAGTCGTCCCAGTGCGTGGTAAACCAATAATAAATATTTTTTGTGTCATGGCGTTTTAAATGTCTTTTTCTGAAAACCAAAGTGATGCATCATTAAGGGGTGTTAATGCGGGTAACTGATTGTTTTTTAATTTAATGATGATTTTATTTTTTATATCTGCATGCTCAATCGCACTGCGATGATAAGCCTTAAACAAACGATCAAACTCACCGTTTTTACGCATAATAGCTAAGCCTTTCTCAACCGCTTGCGCTATTTCGGGCTTTTCTTTACTAAAAAAGAAGTAGATTGCACTTGGGTATTGCAACAATAAGTGTGGCACTATCGTGAGGTTCGCACCGGCTTCATCTTTAAAGGTATTGAGCTCAGTTTCAACCTCTAACACAGAACGAGGAAATACATCACCTCGGCCTTTTATCAACATATTAAATAACGAACTATATTCGATTGATGTCGATACAGTTAAACCGTTATCCTGCAGTATTTGTGTGTCAGGCCAATCATGCCCTTGAATAAAATGTATGCTTTTAAAGTCGCTCAGGGTATTGATGTTTAATAAGGTATTCACTTTATCCTGTGTAGTTACCAAAACACGCCACCCATATAACCCCTTAAATATAGGCACTCTAACGGGTAGTAATTGTTGCTCACGCTGTTTAGAGGTCATGGTCCAAGCTACGTTTATTTCATCATTATGAAGAATTTGCTTTAACGAGCGGCTCTGTGGCATCGAAATACTTGAGGGTTGTAATGTAAAATTTTCTCCGCTGAATTGCAGAGCTGTTCTTAATAGTACTAACGGGTAAAAAATTTCATCTTCACCACTGCGCATTGTTTTGGGGTATACAACATGCAAACTAGAAACGGTGTTTTTGCTATTATTTTCTATTGCCCATGCAAATGATGTCAGCGAACTGAAAAAATAAACACATGTAAAAACAATAGCTAACCGCATAATCGTTTATCTACTTAAAAGTAATAACACCGCGCTTACTATCACAATAGCAAAGGTGATCATCATGCTCAATCCACGTGCCTTTAAATTATTGTTAATAATGGCAGAACCATGAACAACACGGCTGATAAATAATAAACCGCCTAGCGCATGCACATAATGACTTGCTAACCCCTGATACTCCAATAAAAAAACTAAAATTAAGCTAATTGGCACGTACTCAATAAAATTACCATGCGCTCGGGTTGCACGTTCAAGCGCGGTATTACTGCCATTACCTAACGAAATCCCTTCGGCTTTACGTATTTTTATAACATTAACACTCAAATAAATATAATAAAGGGCCAATAAGGCCGCATAGCTCGATATGATCACAGTATAGTCCATTTAATTTTTCAGCAATAATAACACATAAGTTAAGTGGTAAATCAGTAGTTTTATCATGAACTATGCTAGAGTAATTTATACATTGGAATAGTAATAAGTAAGGATAATATGTATTTAAGAACAAAAATCACCAATCACTATCGTGAAATAATAAACAGTATTGGCTTTTATCCCTCGCTACTGTCTGTTGCGTTTTTAATTTTTGCTGTACTCACTATGTCTGTTGAGTATTTAGCCCCTATAGAGCAATTTAAATCATTAATCTCATTTGTATTAGTAGACAGTGCAGAAAACGCACGAACCATATTAAGCACCTTAGCTGGCAGTATTATTTCGTTAACCGTATTTAGTTTTTCTATGGTGATGGTGGTTTTAAATGCGGCCAGCGCTAGTTTGTCACCCAGAGTCGTTCCTGGGCTTATTACCCGTAAATCGCATCAAATGGTATTAGGGTTTTATTTAGGCAGTATTATTTATTCTATTATAATGCTCATTAATATTAATAAGTTAGATAACGGAAATACGGCAATACCCTCATTAGGGGTGCTCTTTGCATTAATTTTTGGTTTGATTTCTTTGGGCTTGTTCGTTTTCTTTATTCACTCTATTTCAAAAGCAATTCAGGTTGATAACGTATTAAATGGTTTATTTAGACAAACCAAACAAGAGATCCAAGACATCATCAACAAACAAGGCGATAACCCCGTTGAAAACTTTCCTGAATTTTCAAATTGGCATTCAATAAAAAGTACTACTGAGGGTTACTACAAAGGGGTTCACACAAATAAGCTGTGTGCTATTTTGGCTGAAGAAAAAATAGAACTTTTTATTACCGTTAAGCAAGGTTACTTTACCGTTAAAGGCTACCCGTTCTTAAAGTGTAATAAAGACATTTGTGAAAACGAAGAGTTAATAGAGAAAATCTTAGACTGCTTTATTTTTTATATAGAAGAATACATTAGCGATCATTACCGTTATGGATTAACCCAAATTTCTGAAATTGCGGTTAAAGCAATGAGCCCAGGGATTAACGATCCGGGCACAGCGGTTAAAGCTATTGATATGCTGAGTATTTTATTGATTGCTCGCCTAAAGATTAATGCGATTAACTACGCGTGTTATCAACCAGAAGAAGCCCCTTTACTCTATTTTCATGAAACCAGTTTTGATGAATTACTGCACGATAACTTCACTCCTTTGCGTAATTATGCCAAAGCAGATGCCTATGTAATGACCAATGTTATTGAAGCATTTAAAAATATTTTGTTTATTGCCAACGAGGATGTTGAAGCTCGAAACAGTGTGTTTAATTATTTAGGTGCCATTGTTGATGATATTAATCAGCACATTTGTAATGAGTATGACCGGCGAGAAATTAGAAATATGCTACAAGCAATAGTGCGAATTAGTGAGTTACAAGGTAAGCAGTTGGTGGCACGTTTTGAGCAGCACCGACCTATTAGCGAGTAAGCTTTGTAGAGCTATTTATTCTGCCGAGGGGCAAAGAGTTATCGCCCTCGGCAGCGCCTATTTGGTATTGAAAGATCATCAAACCCTAATCTATATAATAAATTGCATAGCTTGACGCACTAATAGTAATTTCACCCGCATGATAGGCATCAGGGACATAGTTACCAGGTGCACTGTCTGCCATCATTACTTTTTCACTGCGCATGTACGGTGTAGATGGTATATCAAGCGGGGTTAAAGACGCGCTATATAAGCCTTTTAACTCTACATCAAAGTCGTCACTTAGCTCTTTTGCCGCGGCTTTGGCTTGTTTAATTGCCATTTTTTGTGCTTTTTTATGCAGCTCATCGTAGTTGCTAGCTAAAAATTGCGTTTGTCTAATTTCATTAATGCCATTATTAACTAAGCTTTGTAGTAATTCAGGGTATTTATTAATTGCAGAGAGTTTAATAGTGAGCGTTCTTGATACTTTAAAGCCAGTAAACTCTTGTTTACCTGTTTCACGATTATATTGGTTATCACGGTATATAGAAATTTGACCGGCATTAATATCCGCATCATCTACCCCGAGTTTTTTTACTAAACTTATTGCACTGGCCATAGTGGTATCGGTTTGTTTTTTTGCTGCAATTAAGTCTTTATCTATTTCAGTAATGCCCACCGTTAATAAAACATGATCCGGCATCGTCGTTAGTGAAGCTTCACCTTTAACATAAATATGCGGCTCTTCTGGGGCGTTGCTCGCATAAGCTGATGTACTGAGTAATGCGGCGGTTAAAATCGAAAGCGTTTTCATAAGTCTATCCTTTTAAATTTGATTGCCTCAGTTAACACCTTATGCGGTTAATTAAAGATGAACAAGCATAAAAAAACAGGCAAAAGCCTGTTTTTTTAATCTCTACTGTAATTAAATGCTGCAACGCTTGTAGTTACGGTATTTTGGTAACCAGTAGTTTTTGTCGATGGCTGCCCACAGCGCATCGTCTGAAATTTCAAGGGCAACGCCCTCTTCAATTGCTTTTTTAGCCACTGCAAACGCAATACGTTTACTAAGCGTTTCAATTTCAGTCAGTGCTGGTAGTAAGCTGCCTTTACCTGTATTAGCTAAAGGTGACGACTCAGCCAACATTTCGCTCGACATTATTAGCATCGCATCGGTAATACGGGTTGCTTTGGCGGCAATAACACCTAAGCCAATACCTGGGAATATGTAACTATTATTACATTGTGGAATTGGGTAAGTCACACCGTTATAAACAACTGGGTCGAATGGGCTGCCAGTTGCAACAATTGCTTTGCCATCGGTCCATTTAATTACATCTTCTGGATACGCTTCAACTTGCTTAGATGGATTACTTAACGGGAAAATAATTGGCGATTCACATTTAGCATGCATAGCGCGAATGACTTGTTCGGTAAATAAACCGGGTTGGCCTGATACACCAATTAAAATATCTGGTTCAGCACAATGCATTACATCTAATAACGACGCGTATTCACCGCTGTAGGTCCAATCAGCTAAGCAGCTAGTTGGTTGTGCAAGCATTTGTTGAAAGTCACGTAAGCCTTGCATACCATCTGTTAATAAGCCAAAACGGTCAACCATAAAGACTTGGCTACGTGCCTGTGCTTCACTAATACCCTCAGCAACCATAGTGCTAACAATTTGTTCAGCAATACCACAGCCTGCAGAGCCTGCGCCTACAAAAACAACTTTTTGAGTTGATAATTTAGCACCTTTAACACGACATGCTGCTAATAAAGAACCCACAGTGACCGATGCAGTTCCTTGAATATCATCATTAAAGCTACAAATTTCATTGCGGTAACGCTTTAACAATGGCATTGCATTAGGCTGAGCAAAATCTTCAAACTGCAGTAACACATTTGGCCAGCGACGTTTAACTGCTTTAATGAATAAATCTAAAAACTCATCGTATTCATCTTGTGCAATACGTTTATGGCGGGCACCCATGTACATTGGGTCGTTTAATAATTTTTCGTTATTGGTTCCCACATCGAGCATAACCGGTAACGTATAGGCTGGGCTAATACCGCCACACGCGGTATACAAAGAAAGTTTACCAATTGGAATGCCCATACCGCCAATACCTTGGTCGCCAAGGCCTAAAATACGCTCACCGTCGGTAACAACAATCACTTTTACTTTGCCTTTTGTGGCATTACGTAAAATATCGTCAATGTGAAAGCGATCTTCATAGGAAATAAATAAACCACGGGCACTGCGATAAATATCAGAAAACTTTTCACACGCATCACCCACCGTTGGGGTGTAGATAATAGGCATCATTTCTTCGATATGATCGCGCACTAATCGGTAATAAAGCGTTTCGTTATTATCTTGAATGGCGCGTAAATAAATGTGCTTATTTAAGTTGTCGTTAAAACTTGAGTACTGTTGGTAACAACGCTCAACTTGCTCTTCTATTGTTTCGTAACGAGGAGGAAGTAAACCAGCAAGATTAAAGTTTTCACGTTCTTTTTGGCTAAAAGCACTTCCTTTATTCAATAGCGGGGTTTCAATTAGGCCTGGGCCAGAATAAGGAATATAAAGATAATTTGGATCGGTATTTGTAGTCATATTTCCAAGCTTTACTGAATCTTAAGTAATGATCTGCCATTATCATTGTTAAAGGCTAAATTGCAATGACATTTAAGCTTGTCAGACCATTGAAAATTTACAAATACAAGCGCTACTTTAGTATAAAGCCACTCATATTTGGTGAATATGTTAGCTGGCTGTTGTGAGTTTATAAAAATTAAAACGGGCATTAGACCAGCGTTTGCTGTGTGCAATGATTACAACAGTGTCAGTTATTTTTAGATTTGCTAATTTTTTACGTTAGTTAACATACTATTTTCAATCAAATAATCATTAACTATTAAGCTGTTACATAAATAACAGCAGGTAATACATTAGCTGCAAACCTGCTGTTGATTATACATGTTTTAGAATTTAAATGAGGCTTTATTATTACTTAAATCCGATAATGCCATCCCTTCCCTGCGAGGATCGGCGGCGCCATACAAACGGTTGTTTTTAACTTCTACCGCATGCAGCCCAGAGTTTAAGTCAATCACGCGCACATCATGGCCGCGCTTTTTAAGCTTTGGTACCACCGCTTCAAGTGCAGTGCCTTTTTCAATGCTGGTGTAGTCGTTGCGATTAGTGGTACGCGGTAAATTAATGGCTTGTTGCGCATTCAAATCCCAATCTAAAACGCCAATAACAACTTGCGCTACATAATCAATAATGCGACTACCACCAGGAGAGCCGACCACTAAACGTAAGCTCCCATCTTGATTAAATACCATCACGGGTGACATTGAGCTGCGCGGACGTTTATGGGCTTCTACTCTGTTAGCCACTAACTTGCCATTTTTACGCGGCGAGAGTGAAAAATCAGTCAGCTGATTGTTTAAAATGAAGCCATTAACCATGACCGTCGAACCAAACGCCATTTCTATAGAGCTGGTCATCGAAACAGCATTGCCTTTGCTATCAACAATCGAGACATGTGACGTAGACGGAAGTTCAAAAGAGTCATCATTTGCGTAGCTTAAGTAATCAACTGGATCACCAGGAAATGCTTTTTGATCTTTTTCAGTGATCAATTTTGCGCGGGTGGCGATATAGTCTTTGTTTAATAACTCCTCGGTAGGGACTTGGGTAAAATCAGGATCGCCAATGTATTTATTTCGATCGGCAAACGCAATGCGCGATGCTTGGCTAAAGTAATGAATAGCCTCTGCGCTATTAGCTTTAATATTGGCCATGTCTTTGTGTTCAAGCAAGCCTAAAATTTGTAGCACCGCTACACCGCCACTACTAGGTGGTGCCATTGAGCACACTTTGTAAACGCGGTATTTAATACATACAGGGGCGCGCTCTTTGCTGGTGTAGTCAGCAAGATCTTGCTCAGATAATTTACCCGGTGCAATTTTTGATTTCTGCACTGCACTTACCATGGCTTTTGCATTATCACCTTTATAAAAAGCGTCAATCCCTTGTGAGGCAATGTCTTTGTATAAATTAGCAAGCGGCTGATTTTTTTTAATACTGCCTACTTTGATCACTTCACCATTGGGAAAAAAATACTCATTTATGACCGGCATACTCATAACACCAGGGTTTAACTGCCTAACGAGTAAACCATGTAATCGTGGAGATACTTCAAACCCTTGTTCAGCAAGCGCAATAGCTGGCTTAAATAACGTTGCCCATGGCAAGTTACCATATTGTTTATGGGCACTTGCAAACGCATGTAAAATACCTGGTACACCCACCGAGCGACCACCTACAACTGCTTCAATCCATTTAACAGCTTTGCCATGTTCATTTAAAAACAGGTTTTCATCGGCATTACTGGGGGCTGTTTCGCGACCATCAAAACTGGTGAGTTTATTGTTAGCTTTGTTGTAATACATCATAAACGTACCACCACCAATGCCTGATGATTGCGGCTCAACTAATGTAAGCACTAATTGGGTGGCAATAGCCGCATCAACGGCGCTTCCGCCTTGGGCTAAAATGGCCTTACCCGCTTGTGAGGCATAAGGATTTGCAGCTGCAACCATGTATTTATCGCCAGGTACTAACTGCTTTTGTACTACCCCTGTGGCGGCTTCTGGTTCACGGGTTTCAATTTGGCTTGCTTGCTGTGCAAATAAAGGTAAAGACAGTGCACTTAAAGAGAGAGCAAATAAAGAGTTGAGCTTAAAATTCATAATTACTGATTAAACTTAAATTGCATGGAAGATAATTGGCATCTTAAAGTTAAACAGGCACAATATGCAAAAATAAATATAAAAAAATGATCATTAAATGCTTAATTTACCCCTTCAGCCGCGTTATGTTTTACCCCCCTTGTGTTTAATTGTATTAAGTACGCTCTTAGCATGGCTTGGTATGAACAATGAGCTTGAGTTTAATCGCCCATTAATTGAACAAGGCCAACTATGGCGTTTATTTACCAGCCAATTTGTACATGCCAACTGGATACACTTAGGTTTAAATTGTGCTGGTATCGCGCTTATTTGGTTATTGCATGGTGAATACACTACATCTAAGCAATACAGCTTTAATATTGCACTCCTTGCGCTTTGGTGTGGCTTGGGGGTTTATTGGTTTTGTCCAACAATCATTATTTATACAGGGCTGAGTGCGCTATTGCATGGCGTGATCGTGTGGGGGGCCATAAAAGATGTCACTGTTGGGCTAAAATCAGGTTATATCTTGTTTATTGGCGTATGGATAAAACTTATTCTTGAGCAAGTTAATGGTCCAAGCGCAGAAATTGGTCAACTTATTCAATCAACGGTGGCCGTTGATGCGCATTTAATTGGCGCAATTGGTGGGGTTTTATTAGCTGTGCCGCTGGTTGTAAAACACATCAAAAACGATAATAAACACAGTTAAAAAAACGCCACATAAGTGGCGTTTTTATTTTTAGTCGATTAAAGCGTTTCTTTAAACAGTTTATAAATTCGACGGTATTCATCTAACCAGCTCGAAGGCTGAACAAAACCATGCGGTTCTACTGGGAAGATTGCTGTTTCAAAGTTTTCTTTTTCAAGTTCTATTAAACGCTGTACTAAACGTACTGAATCTTGAAAGAACACGTTATCATCAACCATAGGCGCATTTATTAATAAATGCTTTTTAAGCCCTTCTGCATAATAAATAGGTGAACTACGCTCATAGGCTATCGGGTCAACATCAGGATGATTCAAAATGTTAGCCGTATAACCTGTGTTGTAATGAGCCCAATCAGTCACTGGACGAAGCGCTGCGCCTGATTGAAACAAGTCTGGTGCGGTAAATAACGCCATGAAGGTCATAAACCCACCATAAGAGCCACCGTAAGTCCCTACCGCTTGGGTATTAACATTGGCATTATCCGCCATCCATTTTACGCCATCGGCTAGATCTTGTGTTTCAGGTGTTCCCATTTGGCGATAAATAGCCGTTCGCCAATCACGACCATAGCCTTTAGATGCGCGGTAATCCATATCCATTACTACATAACCTTCATCTGCTAGTAATGAATGGAACATAAATTCACGAAAGTAGCCAGACCACCCCATGTGTGAATTTTGCAAGTACCCAGCACCGTGGTTAAAAATAACCGCTTTGCGGGTTTTGCCTGTTTCACCCTCTTGGTAATCAGCGGGGTAATAGACTTTGGCGTATATGGGCTGATCTGTATGACTTGATGGCACAGCAACAATTTTAGGCGCTGTGAGTTTTTTAGCTAAAAACGCATCAGATACCGTATTGGTTAAACGAGTCGCGGTTGTGTTTGCTTTAGCCTCTGCCACA
This sequence comes from Pseudoalteromonas sp. MQS005, assembly GCF_001661605.1. Lineage (NCBI taxonomy): Bacteria > Pseudomonadati > Pseudomonadota > Gammaproteobacteria > Alteromonadales > Pseudoalteromonadaceae > Pseudoalteromonas > Pseudoalteromonas sp. MQS005. Next base: position 12,210 of record NZ_LYRQ01000067.1, read on the forward strand.
TAAAGTTCAGTCGGCATAGTGATTTTAGAATGTCTAAGTAATAACTTAGATTGATCAGGGCTTAAGGTGTAATCCGTCATACCGTTTAAGTCGGTTACTTGCTCACTAACACCTGTTTGTGGATTAACGCGGTATATTTCGTAAAGACCCGGATGCTCAATATTCGCTTTATAGTAAATAGCACTATTGTCATCAGTAAGGGTTAAGTCAGACACTTCAAACTGACCTTGTGTTAAAGCTATAGCTTTGCCATTTAAAGGTTTTTTATAAAGCTGACTGTACCCCGACTCTTCCGATAAATAATAAAGCGTGGTTGAGTCATTTAACCAACCAAAGTCGTTAAACGCATACGCAATCCACGCATCGTCATGTAAACGGTGTTGAGATACGAGTTTATTATTTTCAAAATCAACAGTGGCCAACCAACGATCTTTGTTATCCCATGCTTCAAGCATAATCGCCACTTGGCTGCCATCATCGTTCCAGCTGATAGGCGATTGATCCCATCCCCAGTCTGAAATTACATTAATGCCACGCGGTTGTTTCTTAGACTTATACGTTTTGCCATCGCGGGCATAGTTTTCTTTTTTAATCTCAGCGAGTACATCTTCATCAAAACCAGGCAAGGTATTAAACCCTAAAGTAGTTTGGCTTTGATCTGCAAGGTTAATATAAATAATTTCAGAAGTTTGCTCTTTAGCGTCAGCCACACGACGGCGAACTTTTTTAGGCTCTATAGTCGCATCATCAGTGATGTAGTTAGGCATAATGTCGCCTTCACCACGCCATGAACTTTTTTCTTGAACAACCACAATTAACGCGTCGCCATTTGGAGAAAGCTCGGCTTCATCAACCGTGTTGCCATCGCCTAAATAGTAATGCGTGTTGGCAATTGAGCTATTTTGAGTTTTGACTTGCTCATTTCGCGCATACTTGTCTTGTTTGTTTTTATGCTGCAGTGCAATGTAATCAATCAGCTTATGTTGTTCTTTGGCAATATAAGTTGTTGGCTCTTTTACGCCTTGTGGTTTGTCAGCCAGTTTTAAATTAGCAATTTCACGGGTTAAACCTGTGGTTAAATCTACTTTAAAAAAGATATTACCTTGGCGATACGCTAAGTTACCATCGTTTAAAAATTGTGGCTTTGACTCGGTGGCTGAGCTTTGCGTAATTTGCTTAATTACGCCTGACTGTACGTTTTTAATAAATATGTTGCCTTCAAACACATAAGCTTGAAGTGATTTATCGTTAGAAAAAACAGCTTTACTTGAGCCTACGCTGTGAAGCTGATTTAAAGCCACTTGCTCTGCTGTTTGAGCGTTTACAGCTTGAGTGAATAAATCTCTTAGCTCACTACCTTGTTGTTTTCGCGCGTAAATAACAGTACTTGAGTCAGCACTCCAAAATGCACCTTGCGGTTGACGTCCAATCCAATCAGGGTGAGCCATCGCTTGTTCAAGCGTAATTTTTGAGACACCCATGTCTGCAGGTGTGTTAACAACACTTGCAACCTTGGTATTTGTTTGAATAGCTGAGTCATTAGAAGTTGTGGCGGTTGCTGTACAGCCCGCTAACATAACACTTGACGCAACAGCCATTGCAACAAGTGTTTTAGAAGATGAAAATTTAAAAATCATAGTGCTTCTTGACGGTTATTATAATTAACCGTATTTAAGCAGAAGCACCTTTATAATTGCAATTATTTAAGATAAACAACGCTGATATCGGGGTGAGTAACCCGTTTATTCAACCGTTAAATCAAGCCATACCATACGGTGGTCACTTGATGCGTTTCTATCTTTGATTAAACGGTACAATTCGCTTTGTTTTTTCGGCCAAAATACGCCACCATCTTTAATGGTTAGTCCATAATTTGAAGGCAGAACATAATCAACGCGTGCTTGCCAATTAGCAGTGTAATTTTTAGCATAAGCTTGTGGGTATTGCTCTTTAGCGCCCTCACTGGTTGGAATAAAACCGGCATTAATCATCGGGCTTTTAAGTAACTGATCTGTTGTATTTGTGCGCTTTTTATCGCCCTCAGGGGCGGCATTTAGGTCACCTAAAATCACAAAGCGCGATTTTGCTGCAAGGCCGCCCTTTTTACCGTTATCGTCATACAGGTAACTTTCGTTATTAACGTAATCGGCAATTAATCTAATTTCATCATGATTACGAATGCCGTTTCTGTCTTCATCTCCATCAAACACAGGCGGCTTAGGATGCGAGGCTAACATGTGAACGACTTTATCATTTACTTTTACCGGTATATCCCAAAACGATTTAGAGCTTAAACGTAAAGCATTCCATTCTTCTTCGTTGTACCAATTTGTATTGGTTTTTGGATCTACCGGCATTTTCACATTCGGTAAATCTTTGTGCTTAAACGTTTGCAGGGTTCTGATGTTGTCAAAATCAATGGGGTAACGAGACAAAAACGCCATTGCGTAGTGGCCTTCAAAAAATCCAAAACCTTGCGCATCACCCATCACACCATTTTTTTTGCCATCGTTGTCTAAATCAAACTCTGTGGCTAAGCCTGTGTTAACTGGTGCAATGTAAACATAAGGATAATCGATAGCCGCTTGATCATTTTGCCCTACATTTAAGTAATGGGTTTTAAAGTATTCTATCCCTTGTGATTTAGGGACGTAGTCAAATTCATTTAAAAGCACCACATCTGGACGAACGCGTTGAATTATTTCAGCAATATTTTTAATTTGCTGGTGGTCAGAGCGCAGCGCGTTAACTAAGGCATCGCTTTTTACTTTTTCATTTTTAGCGGTGTAATTGGTTGCATCCATACTGACATTAAACGTTGCGACCCGTAATGACTCTGCGTGAACATAGCTTGCTGAAACCAGTGACAATAAAAAGCCACCAATAATTTTAATACCGAGATCATGTCTCATTATATGAATCCATCTATAATTAATAATAAAATAACACTGCTAACCACGATCCAAAGAATCACAGCCATTAAAAACGGTTTAATTCCCGCTTGCTTTAGTACCGATAACGACAAACCACTGCCAATTAAAAACAATGTCATCACTAGTATTTGCTTCGCTGCAATGTTTATCAGCTCCCAATAAGATGAAAGCGACGGCACATAGGTATTAATTAATGCGGCTAATAAAAAGCCTACAATAAATAATGGAATACTTGCCTTTTCATCTGAGCGCATAAACACACCCGCAAGCGTAGTGTATGGAATAATCCACATAGCACGAGTAAGCTTCACTGTTGTTGCTATGCTCAGTGCCACTGCACCATAAGTAGCCGATGCACCTACCACGCTGCTGGTATCATGAATTGCAAGTGCAGCCCATAATCCAAACTGCTCTTGGGTCAATTCAAAATAGTGCCCAATTGCAGGGAACAATAATAACCCTACACCATTGAGTAAAAATACGATACCCAGCGCCACAGCAACTTCATGATCTTTGGCTTTTATAACCGGTGCCATGGCCGCAATAGCGCTACCACCACAAATAGCGGTTCCAAAGGAAATTAACACGCCTGTGTTACGATTAAGTTTAAACACTTGAGTTAAAATTTCGCCAAGCCCAATTATGGCAGTAATACTGACAATTGTTAACACTAAAGAGCTGCGACCAACCTCAATTACCTGATTAAAATCAACAGCAAACCCCAGCCCCACAACCGCCAACTTTAGCATCCATTTGCTGGCCTTTTGTGATAACTCAGCAAACGGGTTACCCAAGGTAATCGCAAATAACGCCCCCATAACCAAGGCACTACCAGCGCCAATAAATGAAGTGATGCACAAAGCCAGTAATATTATAAATACAGGTTTATGTAATTTAGCGATAATCATAACGTTAAGCGCGAATGAGTTTATTAGTCAGTTTATGGACAACGGGGGCAACAAATATAACCGTTGGAAAGGCAATACAAAAGGCAAATAACCACGCTTTAAGCCAGATAGATACGATGTTATCGACCATACCAACATTAAATAGAGAAATAACTAACGACATAAAACCTGACATGAAAAGTGCCATAAAAAAGGCAAACACAATAGTACGAAACTTTGGATGGATCATTGAAAAGAACCTTTAGAAGGTAAAGCGATATATTGAAGTTAAGTTCAATTTATCGCTTTGTTTTTTAACTTATAATAGCGATTTGCTGGTAGCTAATACACCGGGGTAATCTTGCTCTGGTAAACACATTGCGAGTTCACCAAGGCGTTCACCTAATTGCTGTAAATTATCAGCAGATACATTAATGTGGCCCATTTTGCGACCAGGTTTTACACTTTTACCGTACCAATGGCTGGTTACATCCGCAGTTTTTAACACATCAGTAGGGATTTGTGCTTGGCCTAATACATTTATCATAGCAGTCGGTTGCTTAAGTTGCGTACTACCTAAAGGTAGGCCGGCAACAGCGCGCATATGGTTTTCAAATTGCGAGCAATGAGCACCTTGTTGCGTCCAATGGCCTGAGTTATGAACTCGCGGCGCAATTTCATTAACCAGTAATGTACCTTGCACATCAAAAAACTCAATGGCGAGTACACCCACATAATTAAGCTCATTCGCAATTCGGGTAAATGCCGTGATTGCTTGTTGCTCTAGTTGGCTATTATTGTTTTTACCTGCAACCGAAAGCGTTAACACACCCTCGGTGTGCTCGTTTTCAGTTAATGGATAAATAGCAACATGGCCGTGTTTATCGCGCGCACCAATAATAGAGACTTCACGATCAAACGGGATCATTTTTTCTGCAATTATGGTGTGCGGAGCGTGCTCAGTGCCTGATGCAATAAAATCAGCCATTTCAGCCCAAATTTGCTCAATTTGATCGTCTGATTTTAAACGCCATTGGCCTTTACCATCGTAACCCGCTTGGCATGTTTTAATGACTAATGGCTTACCAAGTGTTTGAACCGCGAGTTCAAGATGCGCTTTTTCTGTAATTAATTGATATGGCGCGCATGCAACAGCGGTTTTATCTAGGAGCGCTTTTTCAAGCGCACGGTCGCCACCGGTTTTAATGGCTTGTTTGCCCGGATAAAACTTATTGCTATTACAACACTGTGTAAGTACATCATCTGGAATATGTTCAAACTCGGCCGTAATAGCATCAGCGTTTTCTATCGCCTGTTCGAGCGTTGTTGGGTACACTTCGTTTGTAAGCGGATGTACAATCTTTTTGCTGCCTACATCATAAGCAACCACATTTAAATTAAGCGGTGCACCGGCTAAGCTCATCATTCGTGCTAGCTGCCCTGCCCCTAAAATTAAAATATTCATGATCACTCTGCAGGATTTGGGTTAGCTAAAACAGTCTCAGTTTGTTCTTTACGGAACGCTTCGATTTTTGCGAAGATTTCTGGGTTTTGACATCCTAAAATTTGTGCCGCTAATAAACCTGCGTTTGCAGCACCGGGCTCACCAATAGCAAGGGTACCTACCGCAACACCTTTTGGCATTTGGCAAATAGATAACAGAGAGTCTACACCGTTTAGCGCTTTAGATTTAACGGGTACGCCTAAAACTGGCAGAGATGTAAACGCTGCCGCCATTCCCGGTAAGTGCGCCGCGCCACCTGCGCCTGCAATAATAACTTTAATACCGCGTTCTGCGGCTGAACTTGCGTAATCGGCAAGTAATTGAGGAGTGCGGTGGGCAGAAACCACTTTAGTTTCATACTCAATGCCAAATTTTTCTAGCATAAGGGCGGCGTGTTCCATGGTTGGCCAATCTGATTTAGAACCCATAATAATGCCAACAGTCATAAATACTCCTCAGTAATGTATTTTAAAAATAGCGGACTTATGTCCGGTTTTATGGCGGGTATTATATACTTAAATGCTGCACTAATGCGACCAGCAGGCAATAAAAAAGCCATGTTAAACATGGCTTTTTTTAAACAGCGAAACAATCAGCAATTAAGCTTCTTTACTCGCTAAATATTCTGAGTAGTTACCTCTAAAGTCGATAACTTTACCGTCTTTAATTTCCCAAATACGGGTGGCAACTGATGATACAAACTGACGGTCGTGTGACACAAACATCAAGGTACCTTCATACGCTTCAAGTGCTAAGTTAAGCGCTTCAATTGATTCCATATCCATGTGGTTGGTTGGCTCATCCATTAATAAGATATTTGGTTTATGCATCATGATTTTACCAAACAGCATACGACCTTGCTCACCACCAGATATTACTTTTACTGATTTTTTTATATCGTTTTGTGAAAACAACATACGACCCAAGAAGCTACGCACTACTTGCTCATCGTCGCCCTCTTGTTGCCATTGCTCCATCCACTCAAACAAATTCATGTCTTTTTCAAACTCATCGGCATGATCTTGTGCATAGTAGCCAATGTTTGCATTTTCAGACCATTTAAACTCACCGCTTTTAGGCGCTAAACGTCCTGCTAAAGTGTTTAATAATGTTGTTTTACCCACACCATTTTCACCAATAATAGCAATGCGTTCACCTACTTCAACCAACCCCTCAAGGCCTGAGAATAAAGTTTCTTCAAAACCTTGAGATAAGCTAGTCATTTCTAGTGCGTTACGAAATAACTGCTTTTCTTGTTCAAAACGAATAAAAGGTGTTTGACGTGACGACGCTTTTACTTCGTCTAATTGAATTTTATCAATTCGTTTTGCACGTGAAGTGGCTTGCTTTGCCTTTGATGCGTTGGCAGAAAAGCGCGATACAAATTGTTGAAGCTCTGCTATTTGGCTTTTCTTTTTGGCGTTTTCACTTAGTAAACGTTCGCGTGCTTGAGTAGCTGCAAACATGTATTCATCGTAGTTACCCGGGTAAATACGTAGTTCACCGTAGTCAATATCGGCCATGTGCGTACATACCGAATTTAAAAAGTGACGATCATGCGAGATGATGATCATGGTACAGTCACGTTGATTCAATACATCTTCAAGCCACTTAATTGTATAAATGTCCAAGTTATTGGTAGGCTCATCAAGCAGCATGATATCAGGGTCTGAAAACAACACTTGAGCTAGAAGCACACGAAGTTTAAAACCTGGTGCAATTTCTGACATAGGTCCGTAATGCTGCTCTGTAGTAATACCCACGCCTAATAGTAACTCACCCGCTTTAGATTCAGCCGAGTAACCGTCCATTTCAGCAAATTCAGTTTCAAGATCGGCTACTTTCATGCCGTCTTCTTCACTCATTTCAGGTAGGCTATATATACGGTCACGTTCTTGTTTGATATCCCACAATTCTTTATGACCCATAATCACGGTATCAATAACAGAATATTCTTCGTAGGCGAATTGATCTTGGTTTAGTTTAGCAACGCGCTCATTTGGATCAGTACTTACGTTACCCGAAGATGGTTCTAATTCACCACTAAGGATTTTCATAAAGGTCGACTTACCACAACCATTAGCACCAATTAAACCATAACGGTTTGATTCGCCAAATTTAGCTGAGATATTTTCAAATAACGGTTTAGCACCAAATTGCATGGTGATGTTAGCTGTACTAATAATAGCGCTACCCTCCAAGGGAGACTGAAGTATTTAAATTTCGCGCAGTTTAAACCAAATCACCGTTTTTTTCTATGAAAGTTTATAGCACCAAACTCAAAGTAAACGGTGGCTGTTTATTAACTATAAAAGCAATTAAATAGCCAAAGTACTAGGCGAGTAAATGTGCTAAAAAGGTGAGTAAAACTCATTATTGTACTGTTGATGCAGTAAAAAAATGTTTAACAAAAAACAACTAGCATAAAACCCTTTATAAATTATTTAATCGCGTTTACAGGCGACTTGGTCGCATTTTACTTTTATTAACAATTAATACGGCTATATTAACGTTTTTTATAGTATTAGAGTTTTAGCTCTACCCATGCCGACAGGTGCAACTATGAAAAAAATTCAACACACCCTCTCCTACATTTAAGCCTAACGTCTTATTCCAAAATTAAATGGTAGTTTATACGGCTACAAAATAAAAACAGCATTAACTTAAAATGAACAAGCTGCGTGTTTTATGCTAATTGTCATTGATAATTTTTCACTTTTGAGCCTTTTATTGCTTTGCTAGTCTGCACGACTTCGAATTTAGTAACTAACCTGAATCTCGTTTAAGAAAATTGAACTAAATGCCTGTTCCGAGATCCGATCTTTCGACCAAGAACGATTGG